>JBAWAM010000360.1:0-3412 GCA_049589315.1 Myxococcaceae bacterium | reverse complement strand
CTACAAAGTGGTGGGCTTCAACTTCGACTGGGGCGTGACGGGCGTAGCGGACGATCCCCGCCTGAACTTCGATGACACCGGCTCGGGCGAGCTGATCGAGGACATTTCGCTGAACTACCCTGAGAATGATCCGGCCTGCGCGGCTGCGGACTGCACCTATAAGGTGTTCGTCCACTATTTCCGCGATCGCCGAATGCACATGAGTGCACCGGGCTGCAACGTGTCCGGTTGCCTCGACGGGGAGGCCTGTGGCTGCCCGGCCGGGCTCCGGTGCGTCGCGGATGATGCGCTGGCCGAGGCTGCCTCCGGTGCGGGCAAGTGCTACCGGCCGCCCGAGCCGGTCGTCCGGATCTTCTTCAATGGAAGCCCGATCCCTGCCGCCACCCTTCCGCTCCCGACCGAATCGGTCGTACTGCCCGCGCCATGTCAGATGCTGTATGTGGCCGACGTGGTGTGGCCGGCAAAGAGCAACGGCGGAACGGCGCAGCCCCTGGTGGTGGCGAAGGGCACGGACATCGGACGGTTCGGTCACCGAGCGAGTGGGTTCGTGGGCAAATGCACCCCGAACGCCGACCCGGACGGCGACGGCATGGTCGACTGGTACTCGGCGGAGACCCGGTAGGTCCGCTTCTAGAAAAGGAAACGCCCCGGAGTCTTGCGACTCCGGGGCGCTTCGGAAAGAGGGGCGCCGAGGTAAACTCGACAACCCCGTGGGCCCAGAGGGGGAGGGGGGGGACCCCTAGGCCCAACAACCTGATTTCTCCATCCTAACCTGCGGTGGGAGCCATTCATTTCCTTCGGTATTACCGAGGCTCCCTCGCCTGCTACCGCCATCGACCCAAGCTGGGAAAATCATAAGGTGGCGGTGCGACGCCTTCAACCAACCTGCTTTAGCAACACAGGTGTCAAGTGTCGTATGCCTCTGGACCCCACGCCTACAGATCCGTTCCTCGACACACTGAAAGCCGGGTGGGTGCGGCTGGGGGGCCGAGGGGTAAGCGTGCTGCTCGCGGTGTCCGGAGGCGGGGATTCGACGGCGCTGCTGGTGGGATCGGCTCTGCTCTTGGAGGAGCTGGGGTTGACCCTCGAGGTGGCCTGTGTCGATCACGGGCTGCGGCCCGAGTCGAAGGCGGAGCAGCACGCGGTCGCGGAGCTCGCCCGGAGGCATGGCCTTCGCTTCCATGGGCTCACCGTCACGCTGGTGCCCGGACCGGAGCTCGAGGCCCGCGCACGGGAGGTGCGCTACCGCGCCCTGGAGGAGACCCGGGCTTCGCAGGGACTCACCTGGACGGCGACCGCCCACACCGCCACGGATCAGGCAGAAACGTTGTTGATGCGCCTCGCCCGGGGGACGGCGCTCGCGGGCGCGGCCGGCATCCGGGCAAGGCGGGGGCGCGTGCTCCGGCCGATGCTCACGTGCACGCGCGAGGAGGTCCGCGACTTTCTCGACCGTCGGGGGATCACGTTTCATGAAGACCCGATGAACCTTGACCCCGCGTTCCTGCGCGTGCGCGTCCGAACCGAGGTGCTGCCTGCGCTCGAGCGGGCGGTGGGGGGCGCTTCGGTCATCCACCTCGCCCGCTACGCGCAGCTCGCCGCGGAGGACGAGGCGGTGCTGCAGGAGCAGGCCCGCGCCTCGCTGCAGAGAATCCGGCTGGGGCAGGGCGAGCTCGATGCCGTGGGGCTGCGCGCGCTGCCCGCCGCGATCCGCCGGCGGGTCCTGGTCGCCTGGCTGGTCGAGCTGGGGGAACGCGTCGACTTCCTCCGCGTGCAGGCGATCGACGACGCGTTGATGCGCGGGAAGGAGGCGCCGCTCGGTGGTCGAGCGGTCGCGCGGACGGTGGGCGATCGGGTTCGGCGCGTCACGTCGCGGCCCCTCGCTCCCGTGCCGGAGGTTGCACTGGTGCAGGATGGTCCGCCCGTGCCGTTCGGCGATCAGTGCCTGCGCTGGCGCTCGGTCCCGGGGGCACACCCGGGGCAGCCGCTCCCCGAAGAAGTAGCCGGCCCGCTGACGGTGCGTACCCGGCGACCGGGAGATCGGGTGCGCAGCAGCGCTGAGCGGACGCGGAAGCTGCAGGACGTGCTGGTCGATGCGCGCGTCCCGAGGGAGCTGCGCGACGCCGTTCCACTTGTCGTGGATCAACGGGGGCTGATCGTGTGCATCGCTGGAATCTGGCCGAGGCCTGACGTGGAACGTTCCGCAGGTGGCGTGATCGAGGTGCTGCCGAAGTTGGAATCAGGCGCTTGCCCGGGCGCTGCGTTATAAGAAGGTGCAGGGACCGGGAAATGGAAGGTTCAGGTCGGGGTGTTGCAAATCCGGCCGCGCCCCTGCGGGCGCTGAAAGGGTAAGCAGAGTGCGTTCCAGCTACAAGACCATCGGGCTTTGGGTGATCCTCATCGTCCTGTTCGTGGCCTTCTTCAAATACTTCTCCAGCCAGGGCGAAGAGGTGAAGAAGGAGTCCATCTCCCAGCTCATTGAGAAGGTGGAAGCCGGGAAGGTGAAGAAGGTCACCATCCAGGGGAACACCTACGAGGCGATCTCCGCGGGGACTCCGGAGGAGAAGTTCGTCACCACCGCGCCGCCGCCGTCGCTCGAGATGATCGAGAAGCTGCGTGGGCCGAACAAGTCCGTCGAGGTCGTCTATGAGCCGGCCGAGGCGAACAGCCTGTGGCTCACGATCCTGGGTCAGTGGCTGCCGATCATGCTGCTCTTCGTCTTCTTCATCTTCTTCATGCGCCAGCTCCAGGGCTCCGGCGGGAAGGCGATGACCTTCGGCAAGTCGAAGGCGAAGCTGCTCTCGGAGAGCCACAACAAGATCACCTTCGCGGACGTCGCCGGCATCGACGAGTGCAAGGAGGAGCTCGAGGAGATCATCGCGTTCCTCAAGGATCCGAAGAAGTTCACCAAGCTCGGTGGCCGCATCCCCAAGGGCGTCCTGATGATGGGCTCTCCGGGTACGGGCAAGACCCTGCTGGCGAGGGCCGTGGCCGGTGAGGCCGGTGTGCCGTTCTTCTCGATCTCCGGCTCGGACTTCGTGGAGATGTTCGTGGGCGTCGGCGCCAGCCGCGTGCGCGACCTCTTCGAGCAGGGCAAGAAGAACGCGCCGTGCATCATCTTCATCGACGAGATCGACGCCGTCGGTCGTCACCGTGGCGCTGGCCTCGGCGGCGGTCACGACGAGCGTGAGCAGACGCTGAACCAGCTCCTCGTGGAGATGGACGGCTTCGAGTCGAACGACGGCGTGATCCTGATCGCCGCCACCAACCGTCCGGACGTGCTCGACCCGGCGCTCCAGCGCCCGGGCCGCTTCGACCGGCGGATCGTGGTCCCCCGTCCGGATCTGAAGGGCCGCCTCGGGATCATCGGCGTGCACACCAAGCGCGTGCCGCTGGCCCCCGAAGTCGACCTCGA
>JBAWAM010000359.1:0-15472 GCA_049589315.1 Myxococcaceae bacterium | reverse complement strand
GTCGTGAACGTGCCGCGGAGCCCCACCCACGGCAGAGGATGGAACTCGGCCGCGACGGTCATCAGGGGCGCCGCAGGGAGGTCGTAGTTGAAGGCCCGTTCACCGGCAGGGAGCGCGTCCGAGTACGAGAAGCTCCGCGAGAGCACGCTCGGTCCGGCGTTCGCCCGGAGCAGCGGACGGGAACCCGCCGCACGCGGCAGCTCCACGGGCTCGACCTTCGCACGCAGGCCCAGTGAGGACGCCTCGTCGTTCACGGGTCCCGCTTCGCGCTCCTCGTCCTGGTCCTCCTCCTGCTCGTCCTGGTCCTCCGACCCGGTCGCCGCGACGGGCTCCGCGGCCGGCGCGCCGAGATCCATCTCGGGGAAGTCCGACTCCCCCTCCGAAGCCACGGGCGCCTTCTTCACGGTACGGAGGAGCTGCGCCCTCGCCTTCGGCGGCATCTTGCGCGTCAGCGCCTTCAACGTCTTCGCGCGCCACTTGATGGTCCCCAGCGGCGCTCCCTCGTCGTCGAAGATCGCGACGCTCGCCTCGAAACCGCGCGACTTCTTCACCTCCCCGATGGCGATCGCGCTGAGCTGCATCTCGCTGGCGAGGGCCGCGCGGTCGGCAGCGCGCGTCAACTTCCACCCGTTGCGCCTGACCTGACGCACCGCCTCCGCCGACTCGGCGACCCTGGTGCCCGGCGCGGCCAGCAGCTCCCGGACGACCAGGCTGCGGACCTTCGCATTGCCCGGCCCGGTGAAGGGCATCACGACCAGGCGCCGCTCCTCCGCGTGCGCGGACGAGGCGACCAGGAGCGTGGGAACCGACAACAGCAGCGCGAACTTGAAGAAGGATCGATTGTGCATGTCGTGCTCCGCGTCAGTTGTTGAGGGCACCCTGGGAGATCCAGGCTTCAATGGTCCCGAACTTCTCCGCGTCCGAATCCTTCAGCGCACGGCCGACAGGCATGACGCCCCCGCACATGCCGTCGTCCCCCGCGAGCTTGCGCCAGAGCATGCTGTTCTGCGGATCACCGGCCTTCACCAACACCGTCTGCGCATCACAGATGGAGGCCTTGTCCACCATCGAGTACGAGACGCCGACGGCGGAGAGATCGAGCCCGCCCTGGAGCAAGGCGGCCGAATGGCAGCTGGCGCAGTACGTGGTCAGGATGGGCTGCACGTCCTTCGAGAAGCTCACCGCCGGCGGGTTGTTGCCCCCGTCTGCTCCGGGCTTCGGGGAAACGTTCTCGAGCCCGATCGGCTGACACGTCCGCGCGCCCTCCGCCGGGTTCGAGCAGGCGAAGTACACCGGGCAGTCCGCCTCCGATTCACACGGCGTCCCGGAAGCGCCGGCATCGAGAAGACAGCCGGAAAGCATTCCCCCCAGAACGAAGACGACCAGCGCGCTGCGATGGTGGATTCCCATGTCGCAGCATTCTGCAGATGTCGTGCCCCGGACCGAAGGAGCTCAAACCACCGTCATGTCCCGCGCCTTCGCAGTCTGTGGCGCGTGGATGTTCCACTTTCGGGTGGAACACCGACACACCACCTGCTCACCGGGTGAACACGCAGCCGGCGTCGGGGCCCGGCGCGGGGCAGGACTGGGTGGTCCCATCCGCCGCGGTGTAGCTCTGCGGATAGGTCGTCCAGGCGGTGCGGATCGTGTACGGCGTGGCGGCGTAGTCGTCCCGATCGACCGCAAGCACGGTCATCTTGAAGTGCCCGCCCTGGCGGAACCGGGGCTCGATGCAGAAGCACCCGTACGGGCTGGCCGTGACGGTGGTCGACGTCGCGGAGACCTGCTGCTCGTACATGCTCTGCCGAGCGCTGGCCGGCTGGTCCACGTTGTGCCAGGCCCAGACCGGCGAGCCGCTGTAGCCCACCACGAGCGGCTGCCCCTCGGAGCTCCTCTTCACCGGCCTGCACACGCCCCCGGCCGGGTTCGACCCGTCACAGAACTCGAGCTCGATCGCGAGATCCGAGGGCACGCGGCCATCGGGCAGATGCGCGATCTCCCACTGGAGCTCCCACGCGAGATCCAGCGGCTCGCCTGCAGCGGGCAGGGCCGGCAGCGCGATCTGGTACGTGTCGATGTCGGAGACCACCGCGTCGTAGTCCGAATAGCTCTTCACGCCGTCGCCGTTGTTCGCATTGTGCCGACGGAAGAAGCCCGGGCCATGACTGAGCGTTCCGGTGAGCGCGGTCGCGCCGGGCGGCGGATACGGGTACGAGTTCTGGGTGTCCTGCGCCAGGGTGGCCCCGACGGTCTGCTCCACGCCGCCGGAGAGCCTCCCGGCCTCGTCCGCATCCGCGCGCCGCGTCACCTCGAGCGTGTAGTCGCGGTCGTCGGCCCAGTTGGTCCCGTCGTCCTGCACCAGGAAGTACACGGTCACCGCCGAGCCATGCGGCGCGATGGGGAGCGTTCCCTCGAAGTTCCGCAGCTTCTCGAACTCGGGGTGCTCGGTCCGCCGGGACCAGAGGCAACGAGGGGGGCTGAAGTTCTGGCACTGCTCCTGGATCAGCCCTTCGACGACCACGTCGTCGTTCCCCGACTTCGGGCAGATCGCGTCGTCGGTCTTGCAGGCGTTCACGTCCTGCTGCGCCGTGCCTCCGGTCTGGACGTGGCGAAGCACGCGCAGCTCGCGAGCCCCGACGGGCGCGAGCGGCTCGAAGCGGCCCGGCGTGTCCGACACGCGGAGCCGGTAGTGCAGCACCGTCGGCGCGGCGCTCGCCGCAAGGGTGACCGCGTACCAGTCCGGATCGGCCATGTAGCCGATCCTGCCGGTCTTCGACTGCGTCTGTCCGACCGACCCGAGCGGAATCAGGGTGGCGTTCTCCAGCCTGTTGTTGTCCGAGGTCAGCTCGTTGGGGTCCGCCTCGTCGAACAGCCGGATGTCGACCGTGTACTTGAGGTCGAGGTTCCCCTCCACCGGCTCGGTGCACCTCGTGTCCTTGCACCCCTCGATCTTCACTTTCCACTTGCCCTCGGACCACACCCGGCGCGCCGTCGCCAGGTCGACCGCGATGTACTCGTTCTGCGCCATACCCTCGGACTTGGGATCTCCCGCCGGGTCCATGAGGACGTACTTGAGCCGGAACGGCGGCGGCGGCGCGACCTGGGGCGCGGTGACGCGCAGATAGAGCACCTTGTTCGCGGGCACGTCGAACTCGAACAGGTCGAGGTCGTCCGCGGTGGAGAGCCAGCCGGTCTGCGTCCCGACCAGCGCGCCATTCTGGGCGGCGAGCGGGATGGCCGTGGCCGTGGTGTCGTTCGGCTCGTTCGCGTCCGGATCCTCGAGCACCTCGACGGTGAGCTCGTACGGGTTCCGCAGATCCGAGCCGGGCCGCGACGGGTTCACCGCATCGTCCGTGACCAGCACCAGCAGCCGGGCGTTGGCCTGCTCGAACGGGAGCACGATGTCGACCGGCTTCGGCGCCGCCTGTCCGTGGCGATCCGACTTCCGGACCAGGCTGGTCTGACCGTCCTCCTCGAGGAGGTTGAGCGAGAGGTTCACCGCGGTCATCGGCGCCGCGTAGCCGCCCCGCAGGTGGATCAGCGTGCGCGGGTTCGCGTTCGCGGGGACGCGGAAGCTGTACCAGTCCTGATCCGCGGTCTGGTCCGCGCCGGGAGGATGGACGAAGCCCTGCAGGGGCTTGCCCGACGCCAGCTCACACTGGGGATTGCTCAGCGCCTCCTCGATGGAGTTGCAGAGATCCGGCGGCGGCGTCCCCGCGTCGGCATCCGGAGTACCGCCCGGCGCCGGACAGGCGGTGAGCGCGAACGCCGTGACCAGCACGGCTGCACGCAGCACCGGATGCGTTCGAACGACCAGGGTGGAGGCGGACATGCAGAGTACTCCCGAGGGGCGAAGCATCAGGGTGAGGGAATGGGCTGGCAGCGATCGACGAGGTGCTCCATGGGGACGCGCACCACGCCGTCGACCGGCGACTTGATGCCGCCGACCGGGTAGCGCGCGTCGCGATGGCGGAAGCCGCGGACGATCGTCCGCGCGTTCGGGTCATCCGAGGGGACGAAGGCGACCGAGAGATACAGCTCGTTGTATCCCGCGCCGAGGCCCGTGCCGCCATCGCGGGTGTCGGCGAGCGTCGGCGCGAGCAGCACGTTGTCGATCCGGTACGCGAAGCACTGGCGTCCTTCCGAGTCGATGGGCCCGGTGGAGCGCACCTCGTAGTGGTAGCCGTGGGTGGTCAACGAGGAGACGTCGCTGATCTTCGGGTCGGTGTGGAGGCGCACCTCGCGACGGCTGTCCACGTCGTCGGTGTCCGGATCCTGATCGAGGTCCGGACTCGAGGGCTGGGTTCCGAGCTGCCACTCGATGGAATCCGGGACGCCGTCCTGGTCGCTGTCGGTCAGCGCGGAGTTGGTTCCGATGATCTGCTCGTCGCAGTCGAGCAGCCCGTCGCAGTCCGAGTCGACCCCGCGCAGGTGGGGAGGGCATCCCGGATCCAGCCCGCCCCCGTCGGGCAGCGCCTGCTGGTTCGGAGTGAAGGCTCCGCCGAGGCTGGCGAAGTGGACCTCGACCCCGTCGCTGAAGCCGTCGCCGTCGGTGTCGCGCTCCCAGGGATCAGTCCCCAGCTCGAACTCCCGGTCGTCGCTCAGCCCGTCGCCATCGGTATCCCCCACGCCGTCCGGAGATCCCGGCGGCGCGGAGAGATTGGTGACCACCAGTTCCTTGAGCAGATAGGTGCGGCGGGTCATTCCGAAGCGGAAGCTGAGGAAGTTGATCGGCTCGTTGTTGCGGAAGTCACGGAACTCGCCACCGCCGAGCCTCGCCATTTCCTTCAAGCGCTCCGCGTCCTGGTTCACGATGAGCAGCGGGCATCCACCGTCTCCGGAGAGATCGCAGTTCGTTCCGAGCGGCTGTGCAGGATTGAAGACGTGGACCGTGTTCACCCGCACGTCCTCGGCCATGTCCTTGAGCTGCCGGATCTGCGTGACCGCATCGCCCTTGATCAGCTCGTCGTCCTGGTCGTTGGTGGGGTGTCCGTCGGAGAGGAAGATCACCGAATACTCGGCGCGCGCCTCGCTCCCGCCGTCCGTCGCCGCCAGCCGCGCGTTGGCCATGTCTCGGTTCAGCATCGCGAAGATGTCCGAGAGCGGCTTCACGAAGTCGGTCGAGTCGCGGTTCGGATCGGGGTTGGTGAAGTTGAGGAGCTGTCCGATCAGCTTGGTCCGATCAGCCTGGGTGAGATCGATCAGCCGATCGAACTGCGGCTGCCCCGTCTTCGTGAGGAACGCGGAGGTGCTGCCCGCGAAGAGCATGACCGCGACGTGCACCTCGGGGTCGTTGGGGAGCTGGTTGAACAGCTCGATCACCGCGGTGGCGCGCGTACCGTCCGGGTCGGTCACCATCATCGACTGCGAAGCGTCCAGCACCAGGAGGATCTTGATGGGCCGGACGATCTCGTTCGTGCCGGGCGTGCACACCTCGCCCTCCAGCGCGACGGCCCGGTCCACCGAAAGGTCCACCTCCCGGCGTTGGTCATAGAGGTAGCTGTCGGTGCAGGCCCAGGCCAGCAGCGCAACTCCCACTGCGAGCGCGAGTATCCGAACTCTGGTCAAGGCGCGATCCCCACGCAGCCGGTCTTGAAGTAGTCCGGCACCGCCATGCGGTTCGGATCACCGAAGTCACCGTTGGTGAGGGTGAGGTCCGGACCGGACGGCACCCGAACGCTCGGAGGATTGTACTGCGCCCACGCGCACGCGGTCCGCCACTTGCCGTAGTCGGTGCCGATCCCGCTCGCCGGCGCCTCAGCGAAGTACAGCTTGAACAGGTTGTAGCCCTGCTGCTCGCCGGCCCGATTCGGCGGCGTCACCAGGTGCAGGTTCTTGACGGTGAAGTCGTAGCAGATGCTGCCGTCGGCCTGTTCCTCGGCGCGGACCTCGTACTGGTGGCCGAAGCGCTCGTAGTAGGCACGGTCCTTCCTCGTCGGGTCGGAGCCGGCGCGGATCTCGTCGAGATCCGGGATGCCGTCGCCATCGGTGTCGATCCCCGCCGCGGCGCGCAGCTTCACGTCCAGCCCGTAGCGCGCCTCGACGCCATCGGGGATTCCGTCGCCGTCGCTGTCCCCCATGCCCGTCCGCGACCCGAGGTAGGCCTCTGCATAATGCGACAGCCCGTCGCCATCCGTGTCGCTGCAGCTGCAGTCGAGGGTCAGCGGCGAGTCAGGGTCGCATCCCCGCACGTCCTTCTGGTTCCCGGCGACGAAGCCCTCTCCCGATCGGATCGTCTCGAAGCGATCGTCGAAGCAATCGCCGTCGGTGTCCGCGAAGTAGCTGTTCGTCCCGGAGGTGAAGGTGTTGTCGACCTCGTCCGGAAGTCCATCGCCGTCGCTGTCCACCTTCGGCCCGTCGGATCCCGGCACAGACCTCACGTTCTCCACCATCAGGGTCTTCATCACGAACGGCGAGGCCAGCGAGGAGTAGTCGAGCGCGCCCAGGCTCATCTGGCCGATGTCGCCGTCGGTGAACTCCTGGTAGATGCCGTTCCCCCGGAGCGCCATCTGCTGCATCGTCCACGAGGCAATCTTCTTTGCCGCCCTGGGAAAGTCCACCGGATCGACCCCGTCGTATTGACCGTAGATCTCCTGGCAGGCCGGGCCGCAGCTCTGCACCGCCCGCTCGTTGAACAGCAGGATCGAGTGGAGCCGCAGGTCGCCGATGTTGAACTGCTGCTTCAACTCCATGAGCTGATCGACGTAGCTGAAGATCTGGCGGTTCTGATTGCGATCCGTGCCCGGCACGAAGCTGACGATCTCGTCGGCCCCGGTGTAGTTGTTCCCGCGGCCGTCGTCGTCGAGCATGTTGCAGAAGTGCTGCGCGCTGTTGTTGAACGGGTCGTAGAAGTCCTTCCAGATGCCCCAGGGCGTGTCCGGCCCGGCGTACTCGGTGAGGTTGTCGTTGGCCGAGCACCGCGGGTACGGCGTTCCATCCGACAGGAACACCACCACGTAGCGCGTGCGCGGGAGCAGCTCGGGATCGCTCAGCGCGGTCTGGTTGATGTCCGAGGCGATCAACCCGTAGGCATACGCCATTGCGCCCTGGTAGTCGGTGCCCTTGCCGAGCTGTCCCTGGAGGCCCGAGATGTATACGTCGAGGGAGCTGTCCGGGGGTGCGAAGCGGCTGCCCGTGGTTGTCGTCGGCCAGGTATTCACCACGTTCGTTTCGAACGGGGCGATCGCCACCTGGACGTTGGGCTGCGTGCGGAACTGGTTGATCAACTCGCGGAGCGCACGCACCCGGGCGGGCTCGGTGACGCCGGGCGGGATGATGCCGGTCACTTCGGCCTTCTGGCAGAACCCGCCGCCCCCCTGGGACCCGGGCGGATCGGACACGCACATCGAACCGGACTGGTCGATGACGATGACCACCTTCACCGGGAAGCCGTTGGGGTTCGGCGGGTCGGTGCACACGCGCCCGTTGAGCTCGAGGCGGTTGTCGACCTGGCTGGGCTCGGTGCGGGTCGGTTCGATGAACGCGTCCGTACAGGACAAGGAGACCGCGGCAACTACGAGGGTCACCGCGGTCAGTTCAATCCGGATTGCTCGGGTCATGCCCACCTTCGGTCAGCGGTTCCGGCCAGTCAGAAAAACAGAGCCGGGAGTCTAGCTCCCGGCTCATGTGGGACAGCTAGCTCCTGCGACGGCGCAGCATGCCGAGCAGCGCCAGACCGAACACGGCCGCCGGGGCACCGATCGGGGCAGCAGCGCAGCCAGCAGCGGCCGCGCCACCCTCGCCCACGTTCAGCGTCAGCGCCGAGGTCGAGGTCTTCACGTCCGGGTACGCGCGGTCCGGGAAGGCCAGGGTGGCCTGGAGCTGGAGCTCGTACTCGCCGTCCACGTCCGCGGTGAAGGTCGGAACCTTGCCGTCGACGTACGCGTACTGCCAGCGGTTGCTCATCGCCACCGCGCCCTTCGGGTTCTCCACCGCCGCGCGCGAGCTGTCCGGGCGCTTCGCCACGGTCCAGACGTAGTCGATCGCCGCGCCGTTGCGGTTCGCGTACAGCGGCAGGCGGGCCGTCTCTCCGGCCTTCAGCGAGATGAAGCCGCCGCCGTGCGCCGCGAAGGGCGCCTTCGGGTCGAGGCAGTCATCCGGGTTGGCCGCGTTCACGACGAAGCAGTAGAGCGCGTCGCAGGCGTCGCCCTTGCCGTCGCCGTCGTCGTCGTTCTGGTCGCGGTTCGCCACGCTCGAGCAGTTGTCGGCGGCGTTGAGCACCGAGTCACCGTCGATGTCCGCGTCGCACGCGTTACCCACCCCGTTCCCGTCGGTGTCGCTCTGGTCGGGGTTGGCCACGTCGGGGCAGTTGTCGAAGCTGTCGCTGACGTTGTCGAGATCCGAGTCGACGTTGCACGCAGCGGCGTCGGTCGGCATCACCTGGTTCGGGTTCGACACGAGCGGGCAGTTGTCCTCGCCGTCGACCACGCCGTCGGCGTCGTCGTCGCTGTCGCACGCATCGCCGGCCCCGTCGCTGTCCGCGTCCGTCTGACGGGCGTTGGCAATGCTGGCGCAGTTGTCGGCATCGTTGGCCAGCCCGTCGCCGTCGATGTCGGCGTCGCAGGAGTCGCCCTGGCCGTCACCGTCGACGTCGAGCTGCGAATAGTTGGAGAGCGCGCCGCAGTTGTCGCAGACGTCGCCCACGCCGTCACCGTCACCGTCATCCTGCCCACGGTTGGAGTCGAACGGACAGTTGTCGACGTGGTCGGCCTTGCCGTCGCCGTCCGCATCGTCGGTGTAGGCGAGGGTGTCGCCGTCGTCGGTGTAGGCCACCCACACGGTGCCGCCGCCACCACCGCCGCCGCCGCCCTCCTCCTGCGGCTTGCCGCAGTTCGTCCCGAGGCACTCGGGGTTGTCCTGCGCCATCGCAGGCGCCGTCCAGGCCATCAGGGCAACGACTCCGAGACATCTGGCGAAAAGTTGCATTCGCTTCACGGTGACACTCCGAGGTGAGGGGGGTTCTGTTCCCGTCTGTTCGCTAAGCAATTCTTGATCCTGCCAGGCAGGCAAGCAAAAGGCGTCTGTTTGCGGGAGGTTCCGGGATCTGCACCCGTTTCTCGCCAGGCCATGTGAGGGGAGAGTCCCCCCAGAGGTGAGGGGACGACTCCACACCTGTCCCACGGGTGTGACAAGGGTCGACATGGATCAGAACCCCGGGACGAAGTCGTGGTCGAGCAGCTCGATGACGCCCGCGGGCGTCCGGGTCGCAGGCGGCACGAACTGGACCTGCTGGATGTTCAGGGAGCCCGGTCCCATGGCCCGCGCCTCGCTCTCCCGGCCCACCTGGAAGTACAGGTAGATGTCGTTCATGCCCGCGGGGATGTCCGGATAGGGCGCGTTGGGGCGGACCTGCGAAGCGACCAGCCCGACGTTCCGCACCCGGATGTCGTAGCACTGGCGCCCGTCCACGGTCCGCTCCCCGTCCACCACCACGTAGCCAATGCCGCGGTCGGATCGGAAGGCGATGTCGGCGCTGTGGGGGTCGGTGTGGGCCTCGACCTCGGAGGCGTTGGTGAAGCCGTCGCGGTCGTCGTCCGCGAGGTCTTCGGCGATCAGGACGTTGGTCCCGGAGAGCAGCTCGACCAGGTCCGGCAACGTGTCGCCGTCCGTGTCGCCCATGCACGACTCCGTACCGAGCACGCGCTCCTCACAGTCGTTGAGGCGGTCGCCGTCGGAGTCCAGGTACCCGTTGCAGCCGTTCACCGTGTCGAAGACGAGAGGGTCCATGCCCATCCTCACCTCGACGCCGTCCATCAGCAGGTCCGAGTCGGTGTCCGCTGCGAGAGGATCCGTCCCCCGCGAGGCCTCGTCCTCGTCGGAGAGACCGTCGCCGTCGGTGTCCACCAGCAGCGCTCCGCGTCGGGCCAGCGCATTCCGGTTGAAGGCGAGGACCCGCTTCAGCCGAAGCTCCCGCTGGAGGGAGGAATAGTTGAGCGCGTTGAGCGCGGCCTGGAGCCCGTTGGGATCGGTCTCGATGGGCTGCGTGCCGCCGGCCCGCGCGATCGCCGCCACCTGGGCGCTGATCACCGGATTCTGCGTGGTCCGGACGTACACGGGCTGGATGCTCACCTCGCCCGCGCCATACGTCTGGGCCAGCCTCTTCAGCTCCGAGACCGTCGCCGTGAGCTCGCACTCGCTGCAAGTCGTCGGGTCCAGGCCGCACTCCGAAACCAGCCCGGAGTTCAGGTGGGGGTTCGCACAGCTCGTGTCCTGGTCCGTCACGACCAGCACGACGAGGTAGCGGGTCCGGGCGACCATCCCCCGACAGCCGGTCTGCATGTCTCCGGAGATCACCGTGTGGGCGAAGCGCAGCGGTGCGCGGAGGCTCACCGGGCCGACCTCGTTGTAGGCGTTGTACGCGGCGATTGCCGGCTGCAGCTCGGCCGCCTGGGCGAAGCTGCCGGCGAGTCCCGTGGCCACGCTGTGGTAGGCGACCATCGAGAACTGGATCCACGGGAACGAGAAGCGCGCGTTCAGCGAGTCGAGCGCGGTGGTGACCTGCCCCACCACCTCCCGGGGAACGCCGTCCCCTCCCGGCAGCGCGTACACCACGCGGACCGGGAACGCGTCACCCGCGGCGAGCGGGACGCAGATCTCGCCGGTAAACTCCGCGCGATCCGGCGCACTCGGGCCGGAGCCGTTCGTCGCGTACAGCCCTGCATCCGTGCATGAAAGCGCGGCGCAGAGGCATCCAAACAGCACCAGATGGGCAGCTCGACGGTGGTGCATCTACCGAGACGTTAACACAGGGACATCGTCATGATGCCAACTCTCACTCGGACTCAACCACTTCACCGGAAGATTCCGCTGGACCCAGCAGTCGGTACAGGGTCTTCCGATTCACGCCGAGCAGCCGAGCCGCCTCACTCTTGTTTCCGCCGCTGATCTGCAGGACGTGGAAGGCGTAGCGGCGGTTCAGCGCGTCGAGTGTAGGCAAATCTCCGATGAGCCCCGGGCTCTCCGGAGAGCTGGCGGATCCAATCGGCGGCGGAAAGTCCTGGGGGCCGAGGACGCCAGTCGCGTTCAGCGCCAGCGCCCGCGCCACCACGTTCTCGAGCTGCCGGACGTTCCCCGGCCAGTCGTACGCGACGAGCAGCTTCATCGCCTCGTCCTGGATCACCGGGCGGATGCCAGCGCGCCCGTGCAGCGCGGCGAAGTGGTCCACCAGCAGCGGGATGTCCTCGCGGCGCTCGCGGAGCGGCGGCAGGTGAAGGTGCACCACGTCGAGGCGATAGAAGAGGTCCTCGCGGAAGAGCCCCTTCGCCACGCGCTCGCGCAGATCCTTGTTGGTCGCGGTGACCACGCGGGTGTCGACCTTGATCGGCACGCTCTCTCCCACCCGCCGGATCTCGCCGTCCTGGAGCGCGCGCATGAGCTGCGACTGGACCTTGAGATCGACGTCGCCGATCTCGTCGAGGAACAGCGTGCCGCCCGCGGCCTCCTCGAAGAGCCCCCGCCGCGCGCCGGCCGCGCCAGTGAAGGCCCCCCGGGCGTGACCGAACAGCTCGCTCTCGATCAGCGAAGAGGAGATCGCGCCGCAGTCGACCGCGATGAAGGGACCACCGCGACGCCCCGACCGCGCGTGGATGGCGCGGGCGACGAGCTCCTTGCCCGTCCCCGTCTCGCCAGTGATCAGCACCGGAGCATGACTCGCGGCCGCCCGGGCGGCCTGCTTGTAGACGTCGAGCAGCGCGGGGCTCCGACCGACGGGCGTCTGCCGCGACTCGACCTTGTCCCGGAGCGCGCGGTTCTCCACCTTCAGCCGCCGCTGCTCCAGCGCGCGGCTCGCCACGTGCACCAGCGCGTCCACGTCGAACGGCTTGGTGAGGTAGTCCCACGCGCCCTGCTGGATCGAGTCGAGCGCGCCCTCCACGTTGCCGAACGCGGTGATGACGATCACCGGCGCCTCCGGCCAGCTCTCCTTCGCTGCGTCGATCACCCGCAGGCCGTCGCCAGGCTCGGGCATGGCCATGTCGGTGATGACCAGCTCGAACTCGGGACCCTGGCTCAAGAGCCTCCGGGCCGACTCCACCCCATCCGCAACCTCCACCGCCCCGAGCGGCTCGAGCAGCGAGCGGACGAAGTCGCGCGCGTGGGGATCGTCGTCAACGACCAGGATGCGGCTCATGACGCGTGCGTCTCCTTCGGGTGGGTCTGCATGGTGCTGGCGATCGCCGGAAGCTGGATCTCGACGCGGGTGCCCTTCCCCTCATCGCTTCTGAGGATCAGCCTCCCTCCGTGCGCGTCGACCAGCCGCTTCGTCGTGGCGAGCCCCAGACCGTAGCCAGGCTTCTCGCGCACGCCCGGCGCCCGGAAGAAGGGGCGGAACAGCTGCGCCTGGATCTCCGCGGACATGCCCGGGCCGTTGTCTTCGACCACCAGCAGGCCGTTCCCGCCCGAGGCGGACACCTCCACCCGGACCTTCGCCGCGGGCGTTCCAGCGGTGTACTTCACCGCGTTCGACAACACGTTCTGGGCGATGCAGTGCAGCAGCTGCGACGGACAGTCCACCGTCACGCTGCGGGTGATGTGGCGTTCGAGCTCGACGTTCTCAGCCGCGGCGATCTGGGCGACTTCCAGGAGCTGCGAGGTCACCACCACGTCCAGGCCGGCGGGAGCCGACTCGCTGCGGGTGCCGGCGCGACAGAATCTCAGCAGCGCCTCGACCAGCCCCGCCATGCGGGCCACGCTCTGCTGGGCGCGCTCGAGGTGCGTGGACAGCTCGGGGCTCGCCCGCACCTCGCGGGAACGCCGGGCCACCGTGAGGTGTCCCTGCAACGGCGCGAGCGGGCTGACGAGATCGTGCGCCACCCGGGCGGCGAACGCGTCCAGCTCCTGGTTGCGCGCGTCGAGCTCGTCGATCTGCGCGGCGATGATCTTTGCCTGGCGCCGCATCAGCAGACTCATGGCCAGCCCCAGCAGCAGCGCGAAGGTGATGGCGGCGACCAGGACGCCGCCCGACCAGAACAGCTTGCCCCGCCGCTGCACCTCCAGCGCACGCTGCAGCTCGGAGGCTTCGTCCTCGTTGAAGCGGGAGAGCTTCGAAGCGAACGCGTCGAGCTCCACCAGCAGGGGCTGGACCTGCTCCACGAGGTGCCGCCGCGCGCGCTCCGCTTGTTGAAGATTCGAGAAGCTCTGCGCCTCCTGGACGTGGGTCGCCAGCGCGAGGCTCCTCTCCTCGAACCGGTCCCACACCTCCCGCTCCTCGGTCCGCTGAGGCGGGCGAGACTCGAAGTACGAGGCACGGAACTGGCGCAGATCCGTGAGGATCTGGCTCATCACAGTCGCCGCGTCGTCGCGCTGCGCGTCGGAGCTCGCCCGGATGTGCGCTTCGATGGCGGACTCGAGCGCCAGCGCGTTCACGCGGATCCTGGAGATCAGGCCGGCGCGTCGCAGGGCGTCCGCGACCAGCCGCTCCTGGTGATCACTGGTGCGCAGCTCCGCCCAGAGGATGAACCCGGCGGCGCCGGCCACGACGCCGATGGAGATGACGAAGCCGATCAACCACGCCCAGCTTCGCGCTGCAGGCGTGCGCCGTCTGGACGTCATTGCGGCTGGACGACCTCGACCGGCGCTTCGCCTGCGGGCCTGCGCCCATCCGGGAGGGTGGCCCGGCGCGCCCGGTCGAGCGCGGCGTTGTACCAGACCGTCGACAACTGCTCGTTGAGCTGAAGGACTTCGCGATGGCGGGCCATGAGCTGGTTGTTCAGCTCGGTGAGCTCGGCCCGGATATCGGCTGCTTCGCTCAGGTCCGTCTCCAGGAGCGAGATGCGCTGTTCGGCCAGGAGCTTCCTCGCCTCGAGGTCATCGATCGCGACCAGGAGATTCGTGAGCTGCGCGCGCAGCGTCCGGAGCTGCTCGGCCTGCTCGTCGCGGATCTGCCGGAGGACCCGAACCTCCTCCGCCTTCGCCAGGTACTGCTCGCGCGACACGCCGCAGCCCGCAGCGGAGATCGACAGCAAGAAGAAGAGGACCTGACGACGCATGTGGGTAGATATCGGTGCGCTGCGTAGCCAAGAATCGGTGAATCATCGACACGGATCAAGCAACGGTTGTGTCGTGAACAATGTGCAGCTGCTCAGGTTCAGCTCGAATCCTGAGGACGACGTACAACGGGCGCAGGTTGCGCGACCGGAAAAGGGGAGAGGCTACTTTTTCTCGCGACAGCATAGTTTTCCGCCGCGAGCTCGTCACGCGCACGCTGGATCTGGGCGCGGACCTCTTCGGTCAGGCGGGGGAGATCCTCGACCGTGAGTCCGGTCACGGGGACGAACGGCAGGAAGCGCGCGACAGCCCGGGTGGGACGGACCCAGGGCGAGCTCACCGGCATCCCGCCGTACGTCCCATGCACGGCGATCGGGAGGATTGGCACGCCGGTTTCGATGGCCAGCCTGAAGGCGCCCGCCTTGAACGGAAGCAGGCGCCCGTCCCTGCTCCGCGTTCCCTCCGGGAAGAGCATCACCGGCATCCCGCGCTCCAGATACCTCCGCGCGCGTCGAAGGGCCTTCACAGCGCTGGAGCGCTCTCCGCGGTCGATCGGGATGTCTCCGGAGAGGCGGAACATCAGCCCGATCCACGGGATCCGGAACAGCGACGCCTTCGCCATCCACTTCATCTCCCACGGCGCCCGCGAGACGAGGAACACGTCGAGGATCGACTCGTGGTTCGCCACCGCGATGAAGGGTCCCGACGGGAGCGCTGGGACGTCGACGAGCCGCATGCGCCACCCCGGGTATGCCGAGGAGCTGAGCTTCGCGAGGATGCGCAGGGAGCGCCCGACGAACCGCCGGTTGCGATCGAACGGGAAGGTGATCGCCGCAAGCAGGAGCATCAGCGGCAGCCAGACGATCACCAGGACGGTAAAGACGACGTAGGCCAGAGACGCCGCGAGGCGGTTCCACATGGGAACGCCTCGTAGCGCCCGCGGGTCATGGCTCTGTCACGGCCGACCGCGCCGGGGCCTGTCGTCAGTGCGGCATGGGCTGCTGCGCATCCGGTTCGGCGCGTGAGCAGCCGTGGATGTCTTCGACCGGGACGCGGTCGTGGACGAGGAACACCGCGTAATCCTTCCCGTTCTCGGTCTTCACGTCGCGCACCTGGTCGATGAACTCATCGCCGTTCCGCAGCTTCACGGTGACCGGCTTGCGCGTGAGCACCGCCTCCTCGAGCACATCGAGGAAGTCACAGCGTCCTATCTCGTCCTGTCGCATGATCCCCATGAACCGGCGTCCTCCTTCCTTATCGAGTCGTCACTCTCACCTCTCCTGACAATTCGAGCCCGCTTCGCACGGTGCCGGCCAGCCGATCGGGCAATTGTGTGGTCTCAACCCCTGATTATGAGGTGATTGCTCCACGTCCTGAGGGCGGCAATCCACACCAGACACACGCAAAACCACCTGAACTCACTCACGAAATTCGACTTTCCCTACACGCATCACGCGTTGCGGCCAGACTTGCCGGTCGTTTAACATTT
>JBAWAM010000358.1:0-10696 GCA_049589315.1 Myxococcaceae bacterium | reverse complement strand
GGTCCCCATCCCCGACGAGCTGGTCACCGCTTCGGCGTCTGGACTGGATCCGCACCTCTCCCCCGAGGCGGCGCGTTGGCAGGCGCCCCGCATCGCCCGGGCGCGCGGGGTGTCGGTCGATCGGGTGCTGGCGGTGATCGATTCCCAGGTCGAGGGACGCACGTTCGGAATCCTCGGCGAGCCCCGGGTGAACGTCCTTCAGCTCAACCTCGAGCTGGATCGACGGCTCGGACGCACCGTGACTCCGGAGGCGCGAACCGCGCGATGACCCAGCGCCCGCCCAGAAGCAGAGCGGAGGACTTTCTCGAGCTGGTGGAGCGGGGACGCCGCGGGCGTCTCAAGCTCTACATCGGGTTCGCGGCGGGGGTCGGAAAGACGTGGCGGATGCTGGAGGAGTGCCATGCCCTCAGGGCGCGCGGCGTGGACGCGGTGGTGGCGTTCGTCGAGACGCATGGGCGCGCCGAGACCGCGGCCCTGATCGAGGGCCTCGAGGTGGTCCCCCGGAAGGAGTACACCTACCGGGGAATCAGCGTGGAGGAGATGGACGTCGACGCCGTGCTGGCTCGACGGCCGGCGGTTGCGGTCGTCGACGAGCTGGCCCACACGAACGTCCCGCTTGCGCGCAACCGCAAGCGCTATCAGGACGTCGAGGAGCTGCTCGCGGCGGGGATCAACGTCATCGGGGCCTTCAACGTCCAGCACCTGGAGAGCCTGAACGATCTGGTGGAGCGGACCACCGGGGTCCGGGTCCGGGAGACCATCCCGGACAGCTTCCTCAAGGACGCGGACCAGGTGGTCAACCTCGACCTCGCGGTGGAGGACCTCCATGACCGACTGCGCGCGGGGAAGATCTACACCCCGGACAAGGTCGAGAGCGCGCTGCGCAGCTTCTTCAAGGCAGAGAACCTCGCCACGCTCCGGGAGCTGGCACTTCGGGAGGTGGCGGAGAGCCTGGACCGCGCCGCGCTGGCCGCGACGCCGCAGGCTCAGGAGGAGGAGCGCGGGTCGCGAGGCACCGGCGAGCGGATCATGGTCTGCATGTCCAGCTATCCCCCGCGGGCGGCCAGCCTGCTGCGCCACGGGTCCCGGATGGCCGGGCGCCTGAGCACCGATTGGTTCGTGGTGTATGTGCAGACGCCGAAGGAGGCGCCGAACCGGATCGATTCCGTCGCCCAGCGGCACCTCCTCGAGAACATCGAGCGGGCGCGCGAGCTCGGCGCGGAGGTGGTCCGGCTGCAGGCCGGGAATCCGGTCGAGGCGCTCCTGGCGTTCGCCCGGAGCCACGGGGTGGGGTTGATGCTCATCGGACGCTCGCATCAGCCCGCATGGAAACAGCGCCTCGGATTGAGCACGGACCTGCGGCTGCTTCGCGAGGCGGAAGGAATCGACGTCCAGGTGGTCAGCTTCGAAGAGAAGGAGGGCCGTGAATGACCCTCAGGCAGCGCCTCCTCCTCGCGCAGGTCCCGCTGGCCCTGGCGCTGCTGCTGATCGGCGCAGTGGGCGTGACAATTCTCCAGTGGCAGGGCCGGGGCGGTGAGCGGATCCTCGAGGACAACTATCGCAGCGCGCTCGCGGCCCAGACGATGAAGGAGGCGCTGGAGCGGATGGACAGCGGAGCGCTGTTCATCGGCATCGGTGAGCGGAGACAGGGCATCGAGCAGATCAATCGCTACCGCCCGGTGTTCGAACGGGAGCTCGACGTCCAGCAGCACAACATCACGGAGGAGGGCGAGGTCAGGGCGACGCGGGAGCTGACCGAGCGCTGGGCCGGGTTTCGCGCGGCGCTGGACGAGTACGTGGCGGTGGCGGACGCGACGGTGCAGCGTCGGAGGTATTCCGAGGTCCTCGAGCCCGCGTTCCTCGCGACCAAGGACGCGGCGGACGTCATCCTCCGGCTCAACCAGGAAGCGATGACCGCCAAAGCCCAGGAGCTGCGCGCGACCAGTGCGCGGGTGAACACGCTCATGCTGGTGGGCATCGCCCTCGCATTCGGAGTGGGGTTGGTCGCATCGACCTCGTTGGTCAACCGATCGCTCAGGCCGCTGGGCGTCCTCAGTCACGCCGTCAGAAGGCTCGGGGAAGGGGACCTCCAGGCGCGCGCCGAGGTGAAGACGACGGGTGAGATGGGTCAGCTCGCCGCGGACTTCAACGCGATGGCCGCGAAACTGCGCGTATACCGCGAGAGCTCATTGGGCGAATTGCTTCAGGCGCAGGCAGCGAGCCAGGCCGCCATCGACAGCCTTCCGGACCCGGTGATCGTGTTCGACACCACGGGACACCTGGTGAATACGAACCGGACGGCCGAGAGTCGCCTGGGAATCTCCGCCGAAAAGAACGAGAGCCTGACCTCCGTCTCCCCCGAGCTGCGCGAAGTGCTGGAGCGGGTTCGCGTCCACGTGGCCAGCGGGAAGGGGGCCTACATTCCGCGAGGGTACGAGGAAGCGGTGCGCATCGAGAGCGCGGAAGGCCCCTGGTTCCTTCTCCCCCGCGCGGCGCCCGTCTACGGCGAGCCCGGCGGGATCACCGGGGTCACCGTGGTTCTCCAGGACGTGACCCGGCTCAAGCGATTCGACGAGCTGAAGAACGACCTCGTCGCCACGGTCGCCCATGAGTTCCGCACGCCCCTGACCAGCCTGCGCATGGCCATCCACCTGCTGGTGGAGAGTGCCGCCGGTCCGCTGAACGCGAAGCAGTCGGACCTCCTCTACGCCGCCCGGGAGGATTGCGAGCGCCTGCAGCGCATCGTCGATGACCTCCTCGATCTCTCCCGGATCCAGACCGGGCAACTGGAGTTGCACCTGCGCAACGTGCAGGTCGAAGACCTGCAGCAAGACCTGGTCGAAGCGCACCGGTCTCTCGCGGAGGACCGCGGCGTGGTGCTGACCACATCGAGGGACCTGGATGCGGAGACGGTCGTGGCGGACCCGGAGCGGATCGCGGTCGTGCTCTCGAACCTGGTGTCCAACGCGATCCGACACACTCCATCCGGAGGAAACGTCGAAGTGGGAGCGGTGCTCGGCGATCACCAGGTCCGGTTCGAGGTGAGGGACAACGGACCAGGCATCGCCCCCGAACACCTGAGCCGGATCTTCGAACGCTTCTACCGGGTCCCGGGCGCGGGAGGCGGCGCCGCCGGACTCGGGCTCTCCATCTCGCGCGACATCGTCCGGGCGCATGGCGGCGACATCGGCGTGACGAGCGAACCGGGGAAAGGCAGCTGCTTCTGGTTCACCGTGCCGGTGCCTTCGTCCGAACCCGAGCGCTGAGGGCGGGTCAGCCAGACTCGTACTTCTTCCGCTTCCGCCACAGAGTGGAGGCATCGATTCCCAGGACCTCGGCGGCCTCCTCGAGGGATGCCGTGCCTGCGAGAACGCGCAGGATGTGCTCGCGCTCGATCTCCTCGAGCGAATGATGCCCACCCAGGGCGACCGCCGAGCGGGCCGCTCCGGAGATGCGCTCGGGAAAGGCTGCCGGCTCGATCACATCGGACCGCCAGACGATCAGCGCGCGCTCGAGGGCGTTGCGAAGTTCGCGAACGTTGCCGGGCCAATCGTACGCCCTCAGCAGGGCCTCGGTGTCCGCGCTCAGCTCCGGGAGCGCCCGTCGGGTGTGGGCGGAGAGCGTGGAGAGGAAGTTCCGAGCCAGCGGGAGGATGTCTTCACGCCGTTCGCGGAGCGGGGGCACCCGGACCTCGACGACGTTGAGCCGGTAGAGCAGATCCTCGCGGAACCGTCCCTCCTTCACGGCGCTCTCGAGATCCCGGTTGGTGGCGGCCACGATCCTCACGTTCGCGCGCCGGGTACGGGCCTCGCCGAGCCGCTCGAACTGCTTCTCCTGTAGGAAACGGAGGAGCTGGGCCTGCACCGCCGGGCTCATCTCGCCAATCTCGTCGAGGAACAGCGTTCCGCCTTCTGCCAGCTCGACCCGACCCGGCTGGTCCCGGACCGCGCCGGTGAAGGCGCCGCGTGCATGCCCGAACAGCTCGCTCGAGAGCAGTTGTTCGGAGAGGGTGGGACAGTTCACCGTGACGAAGGGGTGGTCGCGGCGGGCGCTGAGGCTGTGGAGCGTTCTTGCAAACACCGTCTTGCCGGTTCCACTCTCGCCGCGCAGCAGGACCGGGGCGTCCGCCTCCGCGGCCCGGGAGATCAGGGCGATGGCCGCGTGCATCGCGGGCGAGTCCGTCTCGAGGGAGGTCTCCGGGGCGGCCTCCGCGAGTTGGCGCTCGAGCTCGCCGATCCGCCGCACGAGCGACCGGCGCTCCCGGGTCCGCTCCACCACGTATCGCACCTGCGCGGGCGTGAACGGCTTGGCCAGGAAGTCGCGGGCGCCTCGACGGATCGCTTCGACCGCTGCGTCGAAGGTGGCGTACGCGGTGATCACAATGATGTCTATCGAGGGATCCACCGCCAGCAGCCGCGGCACCAGGTCGAGGCCACTCTGGGGTCCTAGCCGGAGATCCACGAAGGCCAGGTCGACCGCGGATTGCCGCATCGATGCGAGGGCGGCCTCGGCAGTCGCGGCCTCGATGACACGGGAGCCGAGCCCTTCGATGCAGACCCGGAGCGTCTGGCGGATGTTGCGCTCGTCGTCGACCACCAGCGCCGTGACCTGGGGAGGCTCCATGGTTCCTTCATGCACCACGGATGCGGCGTTGGCACGTGGATCGCTCGCCTGCCACCGCGCCCGCCATCCGACCAACCGGCTTCTTCATGGAGAGGCCGGGCGGGTGGGCGCGGGATGAGGACGGTGGACTCCGGGGTTTCGGGTTCCATCACCGCTGTCCTTGACGCGTGAGGATCGGAACCCTAGTGTGCGCCCCCTCAACGGGGAACCCCGCGAAATCCGGGCCTTTCGCCAATAGAAGGCGGTTTGAACAAAGGGTCGGCGGCTTGCGTCCGCCATACCGGAATCACGCAGTGCAACGCACTTTTCGGAGTTCAAGAGCCATGTCGCTTCGTCCCTCGCTTGCGGCGCTTCTCGTCGCTGCCCCCCTCCTCATCGGCAAGGTCGCCGGCGCCGCCGAGTTCAAGGCCGCCTACGTCGATCTCCAGCGCGCTCTCCTCGAAGTCGACGAGGGTCGTGCGGCCAAGGCCCGCCTCCAGAAGATGCTCGAGACCAAGCAGAAGGAACTCGACGTCGAGCAGGAGAAGCTCCGGAAGGAGAAGGAGCTGCTGGACAAGCAGGCCAGCGCGATGAGCGAGGAGACGCGGATCCAGAAGCAGACCGAGCTGCAGCAGAAGGTCATGACGCTCGCCCAGAAGTGGGAGGGCGGGCAGAAGGAGATGGCGCAGAAGGAGCGCACCGAGCTCCAGTCCATCTTCGCCAAGATGGATCCGATCATCGCGGAGATCGCCCAGCGCGAGGGCATCACCATGGTCTTCGAGAAGACCGACTCGGGCCTGGTGTACGCGCCGACGAACCTCGACCTGACCAATGAGCTCGTCCGCATGTACAACGCGCGCAGCGGCAAGAAGGGCGCGACCACCGGCGCTTCCGGCAAGAAGAAGTGAGTCGAACGCTGGCAGAGCTCGCCCGCGCGGTGGGTGGGGAGCTCCTCTCGGGGGATCCGTCTCTGCCCATCCGCGGCGTGAACGTCCTGTCGGATGCCGGCCCCGGTGACCTCAGCTTCTACGGCAACACCCGCTACCGGCGCGCCCTGGACGACACGCGCGCGTCGGCAGTGCTGATCAACGGCGAGCCCCCCGTCTCGCGGGAAGGCCTGGCGTGGGTCCGGGTGGGCAATCCACACCTGGCGTTCGCCCGCGTGTCGGCGCTGTTCCACCCGAGGCCGCGGTTCGCCCCAGGCATCCATCCCCAGGCACACATCCATCCGGAAGCGCGGGTCCACCCCGACGCCACGGTGATGGCGGGTGCGACGGTGGAGCAGGGCGCGGAGATTGGCGCACGCGCGGTGCTCTTCCCCGGCGTCTACGTCGGGCAGGGAGCGCGGGTAGGCGAGGACACGGTTCTCCACCCGAACGTGGTTGTCCGCGAGGCGTGCCTGGTGGGCGCGCGGGTCATCCTGAACGCCGGTTGCGTGATTGGGGCGGACGGGTTCGGCTTCGCGCTCGACCTCGAGGTCCCCGAGCACTTCAAGATCCCGCAGGCGGGCATCGTGCGGATCGAGGACGACGTAGAGATTGGCGCCTGCTCGTGCGTGGATCGCGCCACGCTGGGCGAGACGGTGATCGGACGCGGCACCAAGATCGACAACCTGGTGCAGATCGCCCACAACGTCCGGGTCGGCCCGCTGTCGCTCCTCTGTGCGCAGGTGGGCGTGAGCGGCTCCTCGGAGATCGGCACCGGCGTGGTGCTGGCCGGGCAGGTCGGCGTCGTCGGCCACATCCGTGTCGGAGACATGGTGAAGGTCGGCGCACAGTCAGGCGTCGCCCAGGACGTGCCGGACGGGGCCGTGGTCTCGGGGACGCCCGCGTTCGATCACCGGGAGTGGCTCAGGGCATCGGCGGCGCAACAGCAGCTCGGGAGCCTCGTCCGCGAGCTCCGGCAGCTTCGCCGGCGCGTGGATCAGCTCGAGGCCGAGAAGAAGGAAAGGGAGGGAACACCATGATGGACCTTCTGGAGATCCAGAAGCTTTTGCCCCACCGCTATCCGTTCCTGTTGGTGGACCGGGTGACGGAGATCGTGCCCGGCCAGAAGCTGGTGGGCTTCAAGAACGTCACCATCAACGAGCCGTTCTTCCAGGGCCACTTTCCCGGCCACCCGGTGATGCCGGGGGTGCTGATCATCGAAGCGCTGGCCCAGGCGGCGGCGCTGCTCGCGTACAAGAGCGAGGGCATCGATCCGAACGACAAGGTGACCTACCTCATGGGCGTGGACGGCGCGCGGTTCCGCAAGCCGGTGGTCCCGGGAGATCGCCTCCAGCTCCAGGTCGAGGTGCTGAAGCACAAGGGCGCCATCTGGAAGCAGAAGGGCACCGCGCTGGTCGACGGGCAGAAGGTCGCCGAGGCCGAATTCCTGGCGACCGTGGTCGACAAGAACGCGGCGGACAACGCCGCGGCAGCAGAGTAGGGAGAGCCCGTCATGGCCCGTCATCCGACCGCGATCATCCATCCGGAAGCGAAGTTGCACGAGTCGGTCGAAGTCGGTCCCTACGCGGTGATCGGCCCGAAGGTCACCATCGGCGAAGGGACCACGGTCGGCCCCCATGCGGTCATCGAAGGCCGCACCACCATCGGGGCGAAGAACCGGATCTTCCAGTTCGCCTCGGTGGGCGCGATCCCGCAGGACCTCAAGTACGCCGGCGAGGACACCGAACTCGTCGTGGGCGACGGAAACATCGTCCGCGAGTTCGCCACGCTTCACATCGGCACCGCCGGTGGTGGCGGCGTGACCCGGATCGGCAACAACAACTTGTTCATGGCCTACAGCCACGTAGGGCACGACTCGATCATCGGGAACAGCTGCGTGCTCGCCAACAGCGTGGCGCTCGCGGGGCACGTGGAGATCCAGAACCACGTGATCCTGGGCGGGCTGAGCGCGGTGCACCAGTTCACCCGCGTCGGCGACCATGCCTTCATCGCCGGCGGGGCGATGGTGGCCATGGACGTGCCGCCGTATTGCACCGCCCAGGGCGATCGCGCCGAGCTCGTCGGGCTGAACACGGTCGGGCTCTCCCGGCACGGGTTCAGCGACGAGAAGATCCGGCGCATCAAGGACGCCTACAAGGTCCTGTTCCGCTCCAAGCTCGGGCTGAACGAGGCGGTCGCCAGGCTCGAGGCGGAGTACGGCGGCAACCCCGAAATCGACTACCTGCTGGACTTCATCACCAAGTCGCAGCGCGGCATCACCCGTTGAGTCGTCCCGAACGCATCGGCCTCGTGGCAGGGAACGGTCGACTGCCGTACCTGTTCGCGGCGGCGGCGCGCGAGCGCGGCCTGTCCGTGATCGCGGTCGCGCACCGGGGCGAGAGCTCGGAGGACCTCGCCCGCGAGGTCGATGTCTTCGAGTGGGTCCGCGTCGGCCAGGTCAATCGCATCCTCGAGGTCTTCCACCGGCACGGGGTGGACCGGGCGGTGATGGCGGGAGGCATCGGCCGGGTGCGCGCCCTCAAGGAGGCGAGGCCGGACTTCGGGGCGGTGCGAATCATCTCCAGGCTGCGCAGCTTCCGGGACGACGCGCTGCTGCGCGCGATCGCGGAGGACTTCGAGAAGCGCGGCGTTCGGATCGTCGCACCGACCGATCTGCTCCCCGAAATCCTGGCGCCCGAAGGGGTGCTGGCGGGCGCGCCGCCCGATGCCGCCGTCCAACACGACATCGAGCTGGGCCTCGAGGTCGCGACCCTGTTGGGCAAGGCCGACGTGGGCCAGACCGTCGTCGTGCGCAATGGCCACGTGCTCGCGCTGGAAGCAGTGGAAGGCACCGACGAGGCGATCCGCCGCGGGGGACGCCTGGGCGGTCCGGGCGCGGTGGTGGTGAAGCTCGCCAAGCCGCAGCAGGACACCCGGTTCGACCTCCCTGCCGTCGGCCCCAACACCTTGAGCGTGATGCAAGAGGTCGGGGCGCGGGTGCTGGCCCTCGAGGCGGGCCGGACGATCATGCTCGACCCGGCGCAGTTCCTCCGCGACGCGGAACATCGCGGGATCCGCGTCATCGGAATCCGGTACCGATTGGGCAATTCTCCGTTCGCCCAACGGTGAGGATGTTCGACGCACGTCGCACAGCACGGCTGCCGCCTGGCCGGGGGACGGACGGCGGGACAGACTCAAACCGAAGGACGTCGTGCTAGAGGTGTCACCGATGGTCCCACCGGGATACGCCCTGCGAGTGAACGTACTGGAGCAGTGCCAGTACCGGTGTCTCTACTGCCTCCCGGGATCCGTGTCACCGTACACCCCCAACAAGAGCCGGCTCACGCCGCCCGAGTATGCGCGGCTGGCCCCTCTGTTCGTCCGCGCCGGGGTCCGGAAGGTCCGCTTCACCGGCGGAGAGCCCCTGTTGAGGGAGGATCTGCCCGACATCGTCCGGGCCTTCCGCACGGCGCTGCCAGTGGGCGAGCTCGCGGTGACGACCAACGGCGAGCATCTGCCGAAGATGCTGGATGCGCTGGTAGAGGCGGGGCTCGACCGCGCGACCGTTCACGTGGACAGCCTGCGACCGGACCGGTACCGCACGCTCATGGGGGACGGCGACGTGGGCGCCGTCCTCGAGGGGCTCCTCGAAGCGCGCACCCGGTTGCGCGAGGTGAAGCTCAACGTCGTCGTGCAGCGGGGAGGCAACGATGACGAGCTGACCGACTTCCTCGACTGGTCTCTGCGCCACGGCATCCAGGTTCGCTTCATCGAGCTCATGAACACCGGGAGCGCCCGCGACTACGTGCAGGTGTCCTTCTTCAGCGGCAGGGACATCGTCGCGCGAATCGCCGAGAGGGAGTCGGTCGAGCCGCTCCCGCGCGCCAGCCTGGCGGATCCGGCGGCGCTCTACCGCACAAGGCGCGGGATCGTGTTCGGGGTGATCGCCTCGGACACCGAGCCGTTCTGTGCGTCGTGCAACCGCCTGCGGCTCACGCCGGACGGGAAGCTCCGCGGCTGCCTCTACCAGAGCGGAGGCGTGGCGCTGGGGAGCGCGCTGCGCGCCGGCGCCGAGGACGCGGAGCTCGAACGGATGCTCGCGCTGGGCATCCGGAACAAGCGCAGCCATCACCCGTCGGTCGCCGCAGAGCGCGTGCCCTTCAGCATGTCGGAGTCGGGCGGGTAGCCTGGAGATGCCCTACGGCGTCGCCCCGTATCCGGACTGCGCCGGGTACGCCTCCCTTCCGGGGGCCGTGGAGAACTCCCCCGGGCGAGGACGCTCCAGCCACTCGTAGTCGGCCGTCCACAGCTCGATCGCGTCCTCGTGCGTGCCGCCGCGGACGAAGATCCGGTCGAACTGGCGCAGCGAGGTGTCCATCAGGACCGGGAGCGAAAAGAGGCCGCCGAAGGGGGGCTCTGCGCCGAGCTCACAGTCTGGAAAGTGCGGGTGGAACTCCTCCTCGCGCAGGATCCGGACGTCGTGCGCGTGCAGGAGCTCGCTGACCGCCGCAGGATTGAAGCGGGTCACCCCTGGCAGGACGCCGATCCACCGCTTGCCGTCTGCTTCGAAGACGATGGTTTTGGCGATCTCGTACCCACTCACGTGAAGGGCCTCGGCGAGGTATTGCGCTGAGACCGCACGTGGGTGCGAGCGGACGAAGTAGGGGACGTCATTGGCGTCCAGGTAGTCGAGGATGCGATGGGGGACCATGGAACACCTCCCGCATTCCACGGTGCGGATCCCCCCTCCCGGAGGAAAGGTGCGCAGCAGTCGGGCAAGCCCCCGAGCGGTGGAGCGGCGCGCGCCCCCGGGGTAGGGTTGGGCCCGGACATGTTCGCGCACCGGGAATTCAACGGCGAGATCCTCATCGAGGAGTTGGAGCAACTCCGGGACGCGCAGGTTCGGCAGAAGCAGCTCGACGATTGCGCCAACGTGCTCCGCAGCCTCTCGGGGATGCGGGTCAGCGCAGCCCAGCGGCGGGTGCAGCAGATCGCGGACGGTCGCTTCCAGTCGCAGCCTGCGCTGGCCAACCTGCTCGTGCGCCTGTCCTCGAAGCTCCGCAACGAGTCCGACGTCGCGGCGCTCGTGCTGCACTTCAGACGGCTCGCTCTGGCGGGCGCGCTCATCGGCGCCATTCGTCGCGGGAGCGACCGGGTCGTCGCAGGTT
>JBAWAM010000357.1:0-14404 GCA_049589315.1 Myxococcaceae bacterium | reverse complement strand
TGACCTCGATGCCGGAGATGGTGGCGCTGCTCAACGGCTTCGGCGGCGCGGCGTCGGCGCTGGTGGCGCTGTCGATCTACTGGGTCGACGTCGTCGAACTCTCGCGCACCGGGACGATCGCGGAGTTGCTCGGCGGCTCGCAGGCAGTGACCGTCGGCGCGTCCATCCTGGTCGGCGCGATCACCTTCTCCGGCTCGCTGGTGGCGTATCTGAAGCTGAACGGGTCGATCAGCGGGAAGCCGATCCTGGTGCCCGCACGCCATGTGCTCAATCTCCTGCTGCTGGTGGGCTCGGTCGCGCTCTGCATCTGGCACGGGTTCTTTGCTGCCGATCCGCAGACCGGGGCCCTGGTGGCGCTGGCGTTGACCGCGGTGACGCTGGTGATGGGGGTGCTGCTGGTGATCCCCATCGGCGGCGCGGACATGCCGGTGGTCGTGTCGCTGCTGAACTCGTACTCGGGCGTGGCGGCGTGCGCGACCGGCTTCGTGCTCAACAACTACCTGCTCATCATCTCCGGCGCGATGGTCGGCGCGGCGGGCCTCATCCTCACCCGCATCATGTGCCACGCGATGAACCGCTCGCTCGCGTCGGTCGTGCTGGGCGGCTTCGGCGGTGAAACCGAAGCAGCGGCAGGTGGAAGCGAGGAGTACGCCAACATCCGCTCCGCGGGCGCCGAGGAGGTCGTGCTGGTGCTCGACGGCGCGCGCAACGTGGTGATCGTCCCCGGCTACGGTCTGGCGGTGGCGCAGGCGCAGCACACCGTGCGCGAGCTGGCGGATCTCCTGGAGAAGCGCGGGACGAAGGTCACCTACGCCATCCACCCGGTGGCGGGGCGCATGCCCGGGCACATGAACGTCCTGCTCGCCGAGGCCGACGTCCCGTACGAGTCCCTGCTGGAGATGGACCAGGTGAACCCCGAATTCAAGGACACCGACGTGGTGCTGGTGCTCGGCGCGAACGACGTGGTGAACCCTGCGGCGGTGACGAAGAAGGACAGCCCGATCTTCGGGATGCCCATCCTCGAGGTGCACAAGGCGAAGAGCGTCTTCGTGGTGAAGCGATCGCTCGGATCCGGGTACGCCGGCGTGAAGAACGAGCTGTTCGAGTACCCGAACACCACGATGATCTTCGGCGACGCGAAGCGGGTCCTTCAGGAGTTGGTGTCGGAGGTGAAGCAGCTGTAGCGGACGGTGAACTCAGGCAGACTCGCGCTCTGCTTCGGAACCGAGCGTTCCATGCAGGTCGCGATAGATCTCTTCGGGCACGGGCCGATCCAGCTCGAGCAGTACCGTCATCGGGCCGCCTCCGTTGGCCCCCGCCGCCATCACCGGCCCCAGATAGACGGCCGGCTCGTGCGAGCGCCCCTGCACGAACAAGTGAAGCCGGAGATTGCGCTTCGCGTGCTCCAGCACCTTCTTGCCGGCTTCGTTCTGCTGGGTCATCTGGTTCTGGCTCGTCCAGGAGAACTGGAGTCTGCTCGCGAACTGGTTTCGATACTGGTGCCGCTCGATGGCTCCGGAGGTGTCGAGCTTGGTGATGATCACCCCTTCGGAATCGAACCAGAGAATGCCCTTGTTGTGGCGAGCTGGGTCGTACTGGGTTCCGAAGTGTCGGACGATCTCCGGGCGCTTGTACTGAGCGTAGCGCGAGAGATCCGCCGGAGTCCGAAGCACTCCCCCGTGCCGCTGCTGGTGATCCTGATTGACGGCGTACAGCAGGCGGCCTTCGACCTCGGACAACAGTGAGGGTCCCAGCGCGGCAACCACGGTTTCGGCAATCCGCTCACCTTCAAAGACCTCCTGGGGGACCTTTCTCCTCACCGTCTCCCAGGACTTCGAAGCCGTGAGCGGTGCGTGTTCTACCCGCCAATGGGGATACTTCTCGAAGAACGCCTCGTATCCCGACGCTGGGTTCTCAGGGCTGGAGCACAGGCCCCAGAGGAGCGCGTAGGACCCCACGCGCTGCGCCTGCCAGTCCGCCTCGGCGGCAGACAGCAATCGGAGCGCGGGATGGTCATCCTGCAACCCTTTCGCCCACGTGGGTTCATCGCCCATTGCGCCCTGCACCGCGAGCCACGTTCCAAATGCGCTCCGGAACTCCTTCGGGTCCGGGAGATCCTCCCGGTGCCAAAGGTCGATCGGAAGCGGAGGTCTCCCGATCTCCTCTCGAAGCAACCTGTAGGCCTCTGTGCATCGCTCCCGCTTCGAGGTGTGTCGCCGCACCTTCTCCAGAATCTCCCGGGTTCGGCGCTGGAGGACGACCTCACAGGCTCGGGGCGGTTTGATCGTGAAGCCGTCGACCTCGATCCGAGCGCCCGTTCCCTTTGCGTCGTGCAGCGCCTGCAACGTCACCCACGCACTCCGGTGGTGGCCGACGAAGTCGAGCACCGTCAGTACCTCGGTGCCCGGGAACAGACGGAGCCCGCGGCCCAGTTGCTGGAGGAAGAGGGTCGACGATTCGGTGGGGCGAAGGAACACAACGGAATTGATGGCGGGAATGTCCACGCCTTCGTTGAGGACGTCCGCCACAAAGATCCAGTTCAGCGGATCGCCCGGATCCGCCAGTCGTCGGTAGTAGGCCTGCCGAACCTCGACAGATTGATCTCCGGTGACAGCGACGGCAGTCTGGCCGCGCCGGGTGAATGCCTCGGCCATGAAGCGCGCGTGGCGCACCGAAGCGCAGAAACCCACGGTGGCGCGCTTCGGTCCGTCGAATCCCCGCATGAGCGCCTGCTCGAGAACCAACTCGGCGCGTGCGTCGATCGAGAGTTCACGTTCAAGGACCTCGATCGGGATTCGCCCGTTGCGCCACGGGATGCGCGCAAAATCGACCGTTTCGTCCGCGATGCCAAAATAGTGGAACGGAAGAAGCCAACCCCGTTCGATCGCTTCGGACAGCCGCACGTCGTAGGCGACGTTCCAGTTGCACCACTCGAGGACGTCGTGCCCGTCCTGCCGCTCTGGTGTTGCCGTCAGGCCAAGCAGGAACGCCTCTTCCAGAAGACTCCTCAGCGGCTGATAACTGGGGGCTTCCGCGTGATGGAACTCATCGATGATGACGTAATCCCAGCGGCGCGACAGCAGCGCAGCGCTCTCGCGCAGACTCTGCACGGAGGCGAAAACGACCTCTGCCTCCGGACGGCGGTGGCGTCCTCCAACGATGCCCAGAGTGCGTCGGTCGAGTATCCGCGCGAACGTGTCGTGCGCCTGCTCGAGGTGTTCGAGACGGTGCGAGATGTACAACACGTTGCGCGCGCCGCACGCTTCGACATCAAAGGCGGCGAGGAAGGTCTTCCCCAGCCCCGTCGCTGCGATCACGGCGGCGCGCCGCTCACCGCGGTCACGCAGTGACTTCAACGCAGCGAGCGCCTCGAGCTGGGATGGATTGGGCTTCGGTCGCGGTTCCGGCGCGTCGGCCGCAAGACGCACGGTGACGCGCGGGTACTCGGGTTCGGGACGTCGCTCTGCGCGGTAACGGTCTATGAATGGGGCAGAGAGCGGATGGACGTCGGCACGGCTCCATAGAAGGTCGAACTGGCGCCGTGTCTGTGCGATTCGCTCGGGCTCGATCGATCGCAGATTCCACTCGAGGTTCGTGGCGAGCCCACCCTTGGTCATATTGGATGAGCCTGCCCAGCACTCCGCGCCGGCGTTCCCATGGAACCACCAGAACTTGGAATGGAACGCGTCCCGGCCATGCTGAACGCGACAGTCGATTCCGGGAATCCGGAGGACTGCCTCCAGCGCCTCCGGCTGGGTGATGCCCATATACGTCGACGTGAGCAACCGGACCTTGCCGCCGCGCTCGATGAGTTCCTGAATCGGATCGATCAGGAGCTGGAGTCCGCTGCAGCGGGTGAACGAGACGGAAAAGCACGCCTCGTCGGCCCGCGCGATTCCGTCGCGGACCACGTCCAGCATGCGAGGCTCTTCTGGAAGATTGAGGACGGAGAACATGCGTTGAGCGCGGACCAGGGTACCTGGTGGCGAGCTCTCGAGCAGCCCCAAGCGGCACCCTCGCTTACACAGGTGGCGGCGAAGCAGGCGACGCGACTTCCTCCCCGCGTGTAACGAATTCGGACCAGAACGCCCGGGTCCGGCGAACGCGGCAAGCAGCGTCGCAGCAGGCTGCATCGCGCATGGCACGAAGCCTGGCGCGTCATTCTGGTCCGAAGGAGTTACACGCGGTCGCCGGAGCTTCACTCGGCGGCCTCGCGGATCTCCTGTAGCCCTCGACGATGCGCTCGCGGTTGCGCTCGATCTGGTCGCGGGCGCTGAAGGCGTGGAGATCAGCGCCACGCGTTGAAAGTCATCACACCGCGCGGCGGCCGCACGTCACGCAACAGAGGGCCCGGCGGACCCCTCCCCGCGCGCTTCGGCGGACGTGACCGCCGCGAGGCGTGCCGCGAGCTCGGAGGTGGCCGTCTCGCGAAGGCCCTCGCAGGACCCATGCATCGCCTGCTGGACCGCGGTCGTCAGCACGGTCCCCGCAAGCCCCTGCGGCTGGATGACGTAGTCCGCGCCCTGTTCGTAGAGCTGCGTGGCCTGCTCCGGCGTCTCCGCGGTCACGATGATCCGCGCGTCCGGGTTCAGCTCGCGCAGGAGCTTCAGCAACTTCGCGTTGCTGGTGCCGCGGAGCACGCTGTCGGGCACGGAGCTGATGATGACGCGCGCCTGGTCCACCCTCGCGTGGTGGAGCGTGTCGGGGTGGCTGACGTCGCCATAGACGTACGGGATGCCCAGCGCGGTGATCCGGGCGCGCGCCTCGGGGTTGAAGTCGACGACCTTGATGTCGCGGAGCAGGTGCTGGTCGCGCTTGAGGATCTCGTCGAGGAAGGCGCCCGCCACCCGGAAGAAGCCGAGCAGCACGATGGGAGGTTCCCCCGCGCCGGCCGGGGCGGTCTGCTCCTCCTGGATGGCCCGGAGCCCGATGGCGTCGAGCCCCCGGCTGATGAGCCGCTCGAGCGTGTGGCTGGCGCCGATGACGTAGGTGGATCCCACGGCGAGCAGCGCGAAGCTCCAGATGCCGACGGTGAGCGTGTCCTGTCCGATGTGCCCGTGGGCGATGCCCATGGCCAGGATCACCAGCGAAAACTCGCTCATCTGCGCGAGGTTCAGCGTGGGGAGGATCGACGAGAAGCGCCCGGCCCGCAGCACGCGCAGAACGCCGAAAACGCCGGCGAACCGCGTGAGCAGCAGCGTCACAGCGACGCCGGCCGCGACGAGCAGCACGCCCGCATCCGGCAGGGGGATCTGCATGCCGAGCGAGACGAAGAACAGGGTGATGAAGAAGTCCCGGATGTTGAGGACCTTGCCGATGACGTCGAGGTTGTAGGGGAACGTCGCCAGCGTCACGCCGGCGATGAGCGCGCCCATCTCCATCGACAGCCCGATCGCGGGATGGGCCGCGACCAGGCCGACGAGGAAGCACCACCCGAGCGAGAGGACCAGCATCAGCTCCGGGACCTTCGCCACGACCTGGAAGATGCGGGGGAGCACGAACTTCGAGGCAGCGAGCGCCGCGGCCACCAGCACCGCGCCCGACCCGAACGTCCTCAGCAATCCGGAGAGCTCCGGGTTCGACAGGTTCGGCTGCACCGCGAGCACGATGATCGCCCAGATGTCCTGGAACACCAGGATGCCCACGGTGAGCCGACCCGGGAGCGTGTCCAGCTCCCGCTTGTCGTAGAGGAGCTTCACCACGATCATCGTGCTGCTGATGCTCATCGCGACGGCGATGTAGAGCACCGCGTACGGCCCGCTTCCGAAGGAGAGCCCGAGCGTCGAGAGCCCCTTCAACACGAGCCAGCCGATCCCGAGCGAGAGGGGGAACTGCAGCAGACCGGTGACGATCACCAGCCGGCCCGCGGCGAACATCTTCTTCAGGTCGATCTCCAGACCGATCATGAAGAGCAGCAGGATGAGGCCGATCTCCGAGAGGGTCTGGATCTCCTCGCGCTCGTGGACGAGCCCGAGCCCCAACGGGCCCACCAGCACGCCGCCGAGCACGTACCCCAGCAGCAGCGGCTGCCGCAGGGTCTTCATCAGGAACCCGAGCGCGCTGGCCGCCACCATCGACACGGCGATGTTGCGGATCACCGTGCCGCCATTGCCGCCGCCGCCGGCCCAGGCAAGAGCGGGGGTCAGCACCAGGCCGAGGCTCAGCGGAAGCAACGCGCGGTTCATTCGCGGGCCATCATGTGCGCGCGTCCATTCCGTTTCCAGCGGACGACCAGTGCAGTCACGCGGCAGACGAGCGAACGAGCGCTTCTCAGAACGCCCTGCCCTGCGCTCCATCCACCGGGATGCACGCGCCGCTCACCCAGCCGGCGCGCGGAGAGCAGAGGAAGGCGACGATCTCCGCGACCTCCTCCGGATGACCGAAGCGCCCGAACGGGAGCTGCTCGTCGACCATCCGCTTCACCTTCTCCGGCTCCTTCTGCATCCGGCGGTCCCATGAACCTCCGGGAAACAGGATGGAGCCGGGCGCGACCGAGTTGACCCGGATGCCATGCCGGGCGAGGTCCACCGCCATCTCCTTGGTCAGGGCGATCATCGCCGCCTTGGCGGCGGTGTACGGGCTCGAGCTCGCGTACTCGCGGCCGAAGATGGAGCTGATGTTCACGATGCACCCGCCTCCGTTCGCCTTCATCCAGTCCACCACTGGACGGGCGCACCAGACGGCGCTGTACAGGTTCTGATCGACCACCCTCCGCCAGCCGGACTCGTCGACGTGATCGAAGGCGCCGGTCCCCTGGGAGCCCCCGACGTTGTTGACCAGGATGTCGAGCCGCCCGAACGCCTCCAGCGCATGGGCCACGGTCCGTTCCGCTCCTTCGCGGGTGGACACGTCTGCGGCCAGCGCGGTCACCTCCGCCCCCGAGGCGGCGAGCTCGGCGCGCGCGGCCTCGAGGTTCTGTTCTCCCCGGGCGGAGAGACACACCCTCACGCCCTCGCGCGCGAGCACCTGGGCGATCGCCCGGCCGATGCCGCGGCTCGAGCCGGTCACCAGCGCCACTTTTCCCGAGAGTTCCAGTTCCATGCGTTCTCCCTACTGCGCGAGCAGTCAGGTGGCCAGCCGTGCTAGCCTCGCTTTCGGGTGAGACGGAAAAAGAACAGCGGCGAAGCCTGGCGTGCGGTGCACGAGGCCCTACTCGCGAGCATCGACGCGGTCGCCGCGTCTCCGGAGGCGCTCGAGGGCGCATCGGAGCTCGGCGTGGACGCGCTGCTCAACACGCTGTTGCAGGAGGCATGCGGCGCCGGTGGGATCGACTCCGAGCGCTACCTCGAGGCGATGTCGGCGGACACTTCGCTGCGCGAGCAGCTCCAGGAGCACGTCTCCCGACTGACGGCACAGCCGCAGTTCGCCGACGCCCAGCGCAAGGCCCGCCTGCGCGAGCTCGAACGACACCTGTACGTCTTCCGCTACATGCTCTCCGGCGACGCCCCGCCGCTGTGGGTCTGGCAGTCGATGGACCCGGACGAACGGCTCCGGCTCCAGGTCGCACGCCAGGACAAGGACGAATCCGACCCGCACATGCTGGTCCTGGTTCAGCACGCGTTGACCAAGGCCGGAACTCCGCGGTTCGGTCTGTGTGACGACTGCGAAGAGCCCGTCCGGATCGAGCGGCTCCAGCTCCTCCCCTGGGCGGAACGCTGCGTCGACTGCCAGCGCCAGCACGAGAGTGAGCCTGTGGCGACGAGCGCTGCGGCAATCTCCGTCCACTACTTCTGAGCGGGTTTCCGCCGCCCGCCGCCCGATGTCCGGCCGGCCGGCCGCAGAGAGAACGCTCGCGATTCGATGCGCTCGGCTCAGGAGTTGGGGTGGTCTATCGTGCGCGTCCGATGCGCGCCGATCGTCTCCTAGCCGTAGCAGCCGCGCTCGCGTTGACCGCGGGCTGCGCCACCACCACCGTCCTCGCCGAGAAGAAGGGGGCAAGCCTCTCCCCTGCGCCTGAGGAGAAGACAGTGGTCCCCGCTGCCGGCGACCCCTCCCTCCCCCTGAGGGTCGAACCCGCCGCACCCGCGCGCCTGGTCTTGCCGCCGGTCGAGGACCTCGATCCCGACGCCCACCACGCCGCTGGCCTTCAAGCGCTCTCGGAGAAGAACGGCCTGCTCGCGGCCGCGCACCTGAAGGCGTGCACGTCGAAGGAGCCTTCCCGCATCGAGTGCGCGTGGGAGCTCGGCTGGGCGTACTACCTCCTCGGCGCGTGGCCCGAAGTGGTCGCCGCGTGGGAGCAGGTGGAGAAGCTGAACCCCGCGCACCCCGATGTCGCAGCGCGGCTCGCCGAAGCGCGTGGGCAGGTCGAGCTCCGTAGGAAGCTCGACGCCATGGCCGCGGCCGCACCCGACAGCGTGCGCACGCCGCCGCCCGAAGGCACCACCGTGCGTCTTCGGGCCGTGGGCGACGTCATGCTCGGCTCCGCGTTCCCCGAGGGTTACCTCCCGCCCGAGGAGGGCGCACAGATGCTCGCGGGCGTGAAGGACCTGCTCCTCGACGCGGAGCTCACCTTCATCAACCTCGAAGGCCCGCTCTGCGACACCGAGGAGAAGAGCAAGAAGTGTCGCAAGAGCAAGAACTGCTACGCCTTCCGCACGCCGACCGCGTGGGGCCGGTATCTCGCCGAGGCGGGCGTCGATCTCGCCTCGACCGCGAACAACCACTCCGGCGACTTCGACGAGCCGTGTCGGCGCCAGACCGAGGCCACCCTCGATGCGCTGGGCATTGCCTGGTCTGGGCCGCCCGGGTCGATCGCCACGGTGGAGCGCAACGGCATGCGGATCGCGATGGTCGCGTTCCACACCTCGCCGGCGACGAACGACGTGAATGACCACGACACCGCGGTGAAGTTGGTGGAAGCGGCCAGCGCCACGCACGATCTCGTCATCGTCTCCTTCCACGGCGGTGCCGAAGGCGCGAAGGCGATCCACGTCCCCGAGGGCAAGGAGACCTTCTTCGGAGAGAACCGCGGGGAGCTGCGCGCGTTCACCCACAAGGTCGTGGATGCCGGCGCGGACCTCGTGCTCGGGCATGGGCCGCACGTGCTCCGGGCGATGGAGATCTACAACGACCGGCTCATCGCGTACTCGCTGGGCAACTTCGCCACGTACGGCCGGTTCAATCTCAGCGGTGCGCTCGGGATCGGCGTGGTCCTGGAGGCCGTGCTCGATGCGCAGGGCAGGTTCGTCTCCGGGAAGCTCCTCCCGACGAAGCAGGTCGGCGAGGGCGTCCCGGAGAAGGATCCAGCCGGCACCGCGCTCGACTACGTGCGCCTGCTCTCGACCGAGGACTTCCCCGAAACCGGCGTGCTGGTCGACCGCGAAGGGAACATCGCGCCCAGGCCGAAGGAGCCGGTGTCCTCGGCGTCGACCCCGCCCTCGTCCTGAGCCCATGCTCGCCCGTGGGGTGAGCTCAATTTCGAGCGCTCGGATGCGAGCCGAGCTCGACGTGCGCACGTTCAGTCCGTCATGGCGTGGACGGTGCGGAACGAGAACGGAGCCCTCGACTTCGAGACCTTCGACGAGCTCGAACGCGCCTATCGCGTCGGCCTCGTAGAGCCGGATGACGAAGTGAGGGACCCGAACAGTCACGCCTGGCGTCGGGCCGGCGGTCATCCTCGACTGGTGCAGGCGCGCGCCGCGCAGCACACCGCCACCTCGCCCGTGCCGTTCGGTTACATCCTGGTCGCGGTGCTGCTGACGGGTGTCACCCTCTACGTCGTCGTCGCAGGCGGGTGGTGGCTGGGGCTGTTGCTGGCGATGGTGGTCGCGGCAATGCTGGTGGGTGTGACCTCCCGCGCCTTCAGACTTCGGCGGGCCTGAACGCGGCCACGGGCGAGGCGAACGGATCGGCGCGGGGACTCGCAGTGGTGATGACGCCACTCGCAACCGGCCCCGGCTACTGTTCAACACCCCACTAAGTGTACTAATCGGGCGTTCCGCACGCCGTGACCAGCCCTTCCGCCATCTCAGCCGATGCTGCTCCCCGCGGTCATCCCGAGCCCTGGTCGTACCGGGCCCTCTTGACCCCCTCCGCTCGTTACGTGGCAGTCGTCGTGATGTTGGGGTCGCTCGTGATGCCTCTCGAGGGCCTGGGCGTCGATTTGTGCATGCTCCACGCCGCGACTGGGCTCCCCTGCCCCGGATGTGGAATGACCCGGGGAATCGCCGCCATCACGCAGGGCGAGTTCACGGTCGCTGCGGCGCTGAACCCGTTCGCGTTCCTCGCGTGGCCCACCTTCCTCGGGCTCTCGGTGCTGGCCGCCTCCCCTTCATGGTGGTCGCAGCGCGTCGAGGCATGGATGAGCGGGCGCGCCGCGTTCATCGGGCGCGCGTATCGGATTTGTTTCACCGCGTTTCTCGTATTCGGGCTCGCGAGATTCGTGTTGTTCCTGGCAACGGGCCAGCGGTTTCCCTGAGGCAGTCCCAACCACCCACACGAAAGCAGGATCACATGTCACTCGTTCTCGGCCTCCTCGTCCTCGCCGGCGCGCTGATCGGTCTCGTTTCTTCGATCTTCATCCTCATCAACGCGTTCCAGGTCAGCGTCGGGAAGGGCTTCCTCGTGCTCTGCGTCCCCTGCTACATCATCTATTTCATCGCCAGCGAGTTTCAGCACCCGAAGAAGAGCCTCATCGTAACGGGCTGGGTGGTCGGGATCGCGACGAACCTCATCGCCAATTTCGCGATGCGCTGAGATGAGCCGGGCCCTGCCGCTACAAGGCGCGGTTTGCGCAGAGCACCCCGCGAATGCGGCCACGGATACGTGCACCCGCTGCGGACGGTTCGTGTGCCCGGCGTGCTCGGAGCTTCAAACCGGCGAGACGTACTGTGACGCCTGTCACATGCGTCAATTCGGCGGGAAGGCGTCGTCGCGCGCGGTCACCGCGCTCGTCCTGGCCATACTTGGGCTCAACTGCGGCCCGTTTCTGGGAGTCCCCGCCGTGATTCTCGCGCGCCGGGAGCTCGCGGCAATCGATGCGGGGGCGGCGCCGGAGAAGGGGCGCCCCCTGGCGAAGGGAGCGCAGATCCTCGGATGGATCGAGATCTGCGTGACCGTATTGGCGCTGCTGGTGATCGCGGGAATCGTGTTGACTTGAAGCAACGCGTCGCGCGGATGAGCATGGCGGCTCGAGCGTTGAGGTCCAGCGTCGCGTTGCTACACCCAGGCTGAGCGGCCGGGCCGGATCATTTCCGGCAGCACTTGTCGCCCGTCCACTCGAGGTCAGGACCGGAGCAGGAGGACGAGGTGCCATCTACGCACTGCGAGTAGGTGGCCAGTGCGCAGCAGCTTTCCCCCGTCCACTCGAGATCGGGACCGGAGCACGAGGACGAGGTCCCCGACGTGCAGACGCCATAGTTCGACTTCACGCAGCACCGCTCGCCCGTCCACTCCAGGTCAGGACCGGAGCACGAGGACGAGGTCCCCGACGTGCAGACGCCATAGTTCGACTTCACGCAGCACAGCTTGCCCGTCCACTCCAGGTCAGGGCCGGAGCATGAGGATGAGGTTCCGGGGACGCACTGCGCGTAGGCCGTCGAGACGCAGCACAGTGACCCGGTCCACTCGAGATCGGGCCCGGAGCAGGAGGACGAGGTCCCGGCGACACACAATCCTGTGCCGTTCCCCGGATGGTTGCCGGGTGCGGGGTGACCCAGGCGGGTGCAAGCGGAGCCGCACTGTTCGGACGCGCTCAGACACCGCCCGTTGGTGCAATCCCTCGAGTTGACCACGGCGCCGTCTCCGCAGGTGCACGCAACGCTGGCGCAGTCTCCGGCTACGCTGCACGCGGCTGGCCCCCCTGTGTTGTCCCCGAACTTACAGGCGCCGGCGTTGCACGTGGAGCCGGCTGGACAGAAGTTGCAGCTATCTCCCCCAGCGCCGCACGCGCTCACCGCACTGCCGGGCTGACACACACCTTCGACGTCACAGCACCCTCCGCAGGTCGTCGCGTCGCACGGGAGCCTCCCGCCGCAGGCCGTCAGCAGGAGCAGAAACAAAGGAATTCCCATCCACGACTTCGAAACCATGATCTCTCCGGGCCGGGACGTTCCACCCGGCAGGCCGGCCACGCGCACATATTCGGGCGCGAGGCCTCTGGTGTTGCGCCGTGTCTGGAAATTCGGCGCGTCGACTGTGTTTGGGGCGGGCCGCCAGAATCCGTCACGCGAAATGAGGTGCGCGCTCGCGACGCTTCGCCACCCTCGACGGCATCAGCCTCCACGCCAATACCCGGGCCCACGAAAACGACCGCACAGGCCTCGAGACCCTCTGTCGCCGAAGCGCCTTACCCGACCGACGCACTCGAGGTGCAGGGCGCCGCGCGCGTGGTGCTGCGACTGACGCTGGACGAAGCGGGCCGGGTGACTGAGGCGGAGCTCGCGGAGTCGGCCGGACCGGCGTTCGACGAAGCCGCCCGCGAGGCCGCGCTGCACTCCCGGCTCACTCCTGCCCGGCAGCAGACGGCAGACCTGGGCGAAGTGCTCGCGCGCTCGGAAGGAATCGGCGTTCAGCGCGGCGGCGGGCTCGGCTCCGGGACGCCGCAGGCAAGCAGGACAGCGAGTGCATGTCGCATGGACCGGCATGCTGCTCGCGCAGGTGACTGCCTCCGACGAGACGGCGTCATTGGCTCATTCAGACCTGCTGCAGCTTCGCGTCGAGCTGTTTGCGCACAAGCCTGTCGCGGAGCGGGTGTGGCAGCTCCGAGCCAACTTGTCGGCCTACGATGCCTGGTATGTCGCGCTGGCCGAGGCACCCGTTTCCAAACTCTGGAGACCTCCCTGCGCGGACTCGCTCCGCGATCAGGCGACGCCGCCGTACTTGCGCTCGAGGAACTTGTCCGACTTCTCGATCTTGAAGTTCTCCCGCTGCAGACGCGCGATGACGTCGTCGAGCACGCGGACGGTCTGCGGGTGGATGTCGTGGAAGAGGATCACGCCGCCGCGGGCGTAGATGCTGCTCGCGCCCTCGAAGACGTTGGCGAGGATCTTCTTGTCGTCATTCTTGTAGCGCCAATCGTTGGAGTCGACGTTCCACAGGACCGCCGCGTCGGCGTTCTTGCGGGCGACCTCCTTCACCTCGGCGTCCATGCTGCCGTAGGGCGGCCGGAACTGCTCGAGCTCGTAGTGATGGCCCAGCGCCTTGTCCACGGCCGTCTGCACGCGCGCCAGATCCGTCTTCACCTGGGCGCTGTTCAGCGTAGCGAGGTCCTTGTGATCCCAGGAGTGGTTCCCGAGCGTGTGGCCCTCCTTGACGATCCGCTTCACCAACTCGGGGTACTTCTCGGCGTTCTGGCCGGTGACGAAGAACGTGGCCTTCACGTTGAACTGCTTGAGGATGTCGAGGACCTTCGGCGTGTTCACCGGGTGCGGCCCGTCGTCGAAGGTCAGCGCCGCGCGACCCACGAACTTGTCCGAGTAGAAGAGCCCGCGCAGCACGCTGTCCGGCTGCGTCGGCGGCGGCTTCGGTGCCGGCGGAGGCTGCGGCTCGGCGCCCTGAAGCGCCTTCTCCAGTGCTGCGCGCGTCTTCGGGCCGTAGACCCCGTCGGCCACGAGGCTCTTCGCCTTCTGGAACTTGACCACCGCGTTGTGGGTGATCGGGCCGAAGTCCCCGTCGACCTGCGCGGCAGTGAGGAACCCGAGCTTGTTGAGGGCGCCCTGCAGCTGCCCGACGGCGGGACCCTTCATTCCCTTCTTGAGCGTACCGGTCGGAAGCGTGACGGACGAACCAGAGGAGCGAACCGTGGAATTGGAATTGACCGGAGTAGGCATGCGCAGATTGTCGTATGATGTGCGTGAAAGTTTCCTCGCATCCGGATCCCAACGCGCAGGATCACAACGGGCGGCGAGCGCGCCCGGCTGCGGGTGATGATGATGCCGCCACCAGCACTCGGCTGAAATTCCTGCTCGAGATGAGCCCCGGAAACTGTCCCGCGCGTGACGGCAGCGCCGGGCTCGAGGAGGGAGCGAGCCGAAACCTCGCTTCGAGGAAAACACGACCTCCGCAGGTCATTCTGAGTCGCCAACTGCTCGGAATTGCAGGGAGAACACCGGCCGGAATGACTCGCGGAAGCCATGGTCATTCCTGGGGGTACCCCGGCAGGAAATGACAACAGTCTCTCCAGGTCATTCCCATCGCGTAAGCCCGCAACAACACGTGCATTTGACCAGTGGAATGACGCCAGGAACCTGCGTTTTCCTCTGATCGCGTGAATCGGGGCGCCCCCGCACGGCTGGCTCAACTGGCCAGCACATCCGTGGGCCTGGGCTCGGTGGACTTTCAGGACGCCGAAGGCGCCCGCCTGGCCAGGACAGGTCTCGTGAAGTACCTGTGCCGAGAGTGACGGGGTCTCCGACGACGCGCGCTTCATCACCGGGCACGTGCTCACCGTCGACGGTGGGTACAC
>JBAWAM010000356.1:0-10011 GCA_049589315.1 Myxococcaceae bacterium | reverse complement strand
GCGCAGGAGTGGGCGCCTCGGCAACCGGCGGATGCTCGACGGCGCCCGCGTCCAGCCCAGCGGGGGGAGGGGGAGGCTTCGGGCTCAACCACATGAACACCGCCGTCGCGACGAACGACAGCGCGAGGGCGACCAGCAGTCTCTTGGTGGAATCCATAAAAGTTCTCGACCGGCTCAGGCCGGCGGACGCTCCTGTGCGGTCGGGTTGGGGGCGGCACCTTTGCGCGGCGGGACCGGGTCGAGCCCGCCGTCACAGAACGGCTGGCACCGGACGAGCCGCCATGCGGTGAGCGCCAGGCCCTTGAAGGGGCCGTGGATCCTCAGCGCGTCGAGCGCGTACGCCGAACACGTCGGGTGAAAACGACAGACGCCCTGGGGGAGCAGGGGAGAGATCGTGATTCGGTACAGCCGGATCGGCAGGCCGAGCAGCCAGGCGAGGGCCCCGCTGAAGCCGGACCACAGCCTGCCCACGAGGTACACCGCCCCCATCCCGGGACCGGACCACGCGGCGCGCTGGGTGCCGATGTTCACGCGAACATCCCTCGAAGCTTCCGGGCGATTGCTTCGAACGTCCGCGACAGCTCGGCGAAATCGGCCTCCGCCGCGGACGCCCGCGCAATCAGTACCAGGTCTATGCCTTCGGGCAGCAGATGACGCTGCTTGCGGAACAGCTCGCGCAACTTCCGGCGAATCCGGACGCGCGTGACCGCATTGCCCACCTTGGTCGATACCGTCAGCCCGATGCGCGTCACACCCCGGTCATTGGGCAACGCCAACGCCAGAATCGGGCCGATCACCACTTTACGTCCACGGTCCTGGACGCGCAGGAACTCCCGGCGCGTCCTCAAACGGAGCGAACGCGGAAACGACTCGCTCCGCTCCGTTCCTTCGGATTCCGTGGATTCGGTGGTCACTACTTCTTGTAGGCCGAGACGGCCAGACGCTTGCGACCCTTGGCGAGGCGGCGCTTCAGGACCTGCTGGCCCGCCCGGGTGGCATTGCGCTTGCGGAAACCGTGGGTGCGGTTCCGCTTCACCTTGGAAGGCTGATAGGTGCGCTTGGACACGAGTGAATCCTCCAGAAAAGGCCGCCGCGCATACCGCCGTTTCAAGGGCGAGTCAACGATCGGCTTGAATCAGCCCTGATCTTCGCAAAATGGCTGATCAATACTGTAGGTAAATTCCTGCCAAATGGCAGACACAAAATATAGGGGAGGTCTGCCTCACCTCCACAACGCCATTTCGACTACGTCGCTGGGGGGGTGGCCGGATCGCGGCGGAATCTGTTGGGGTCCCGCGGACTTGACCGTGACGCTTGATCCCGCCGGGAACCGTTTGTTAGTCACGCTCCCCCTTTCTGATCCGTTTCGCGTTGCAGGGGGCATGCGTGCCAGCCGTCGCCGTTCGACCTATGTCGCCTCCAGATGCCGAAAATCTCTGGGCAAATCTCCTGGAGCGCGTTCGGCTCGAAGGGAAGTCCTATGCGCTCTCCTGGCTCGTTCGGCTCCGCCCGCTCCGGGTGTCCGACACCGCGCTGATCCTTGGCGTCCAGGACAAGTTCCTCCGGGATTGGGTGGACGAGCACTTCGGCCCCTATCTGCTGGAGAAGCTCGCGGAGTGCGGATCACCTCTCGGCACGATCGAATATGAAGTGATTGAAGGTGAACAACCTACCCTCCCTTCGGCACTCGCACCGGTAGTGAATACGCCTGCGCCCATGGGCCTGTCCGGCATGCGGCCGCACCGGCTGAACGAACGGTTCACGTTCGAGAACTACGTGGTGGCGGACTCGAACCAGCTCCCCGCAGCGGCGGCGGCAGCGGTCGGTGAGAACCCGGGCAAGTGCTACAACCCCTTGTTCATCTACGGGGGCAGCGGGCTCGGCAAGACCCACCTGCTCCACGCCGTCGGGAACAAGATCCTCACGCGGAACCCGAGCGCCCGCATCGTCTACCTGACGAGCGAGGAGTTCACGAACGAGTACGTCGAGAGCGTGCGCGATCAACGCATGCCGGAGTTCCGCCGGAAGTTCCGCGACGAGTGCGACGTCCTCCTCATCGACGACATCCAGACGCTGGGTCGGAAGGAGGAGACGCAGAAGGAGTTCTTCTACACCTTCAACACCCTGCACGAGATGTCGAAGGCGATCGTGCTGACCTCGGACACGGTGCCGGCGGAGATCCCCGGCCTCGAGGATCGCCTCCGCTCGCGCTTCAACATGGGGCTCATCACCGACATCCAGGAGCCCAACTTCGAAACCCGCGTCGCCATCCTGAAGAAGAAGTCGGACCAGGAGGGCGCCGACATCCCGGACGAGGTGTGTCACTTCATCGCCCGTCACGTGCAGAAGAACGTCCGCGAGCTCGAAGGCGCGCTGGTGAAGCTCTCCGCGGTGCACAGCCTCACCCACCAGCCGATCACGGTGGAGTTCGCCGCGCAGGTGCTGAAGGACCTGCTGCCGCACAACCGGCCGGTGGACATGGATCAAATCCAGCGTGAGGTCGCCCGCTACTTCAAGGTCGCCGTCGAAGATCTCCGCCAGGATCGCCGGATGAAGCAGCTCGCCCACGCGCGTGGAGTCGCGATGTACCTCTGCCGCACGCTGACCAAGAGCTCGTATCCGGAGATCGCCGCGCGCTTCAACAAGGACCACTCCACCGTGATCTCCGCCTGCCGCAAGCTGGAGAGGCTCCTGGCGGAAGATCCTCAGGTGAAGAAGGAGATCGGCGAGCTTCACGCAAAGCTCGGCGTCTGATCCCTCTCCCGTTCCGAACAGCTCGAACCCACTCACCGTGGTCTCCGGCCGCCCGTGCGCACGGCTCGAGAGCGCGGAACGGGCGAGGTGTACCCAAACGCGGCCGACGTCTGCCTGAGCAATGTCTGTGGACGGCGCTGTGGATCAGCCGCGATCTCCGGGAGCCCGATTGTGGGGAACCCGGAGGGACCCGGGGGGCCTGTGGATCGATCTGGATAACCCGCCGTTCATCCACAGCAATGCAAAGTCAGATTCGCGTTGCAGAACGGGCGCTTACGGACTTTTCCCCAACTTCGGCGCCCCTACGGTTACCACTGTTGGATCTGATCACCATTCCTTGATCAGAGAAGAAGACGGAGCCTGTGGATCAGCGCGTCAGCAACGCGACCGCCCCGACCCCGTTGATCAGCATGTGCAACAGGATGGGTGCGCGGAGCGAACGACTGCTCACCCGGGCCCAGCCCAGCACCAGGCCGTAGAAGACCGTGATGACCAGGAAGAGCCCGTAGTGGAAATGCAGCGCGCCGAAGAGCACCCCGCTCACGGCGATTGCTCCCCAGGCAGGCATCCAGCGGGACAGCCACGGCAGAAGGATCCCCCGGAAGAGGAGCTCCTCGCTCAAGGGCGCCAGGAGGACCACAGGGACCACGAAGAGAACGATGCCCAGCGGACCGAGGTCCTTCGTCGCGAGGCTCTGGAGGGGCGCCTCGGCCACCGCATAGGGGTCGGCTCCGACCAGCAGCGAAACGATCAGGGCAAGTCCTCCGACCCGGAAGGCGCCGGTGAGCAGATACCAGGCGCCCAGCGCGACCGCCGTCGCCAGGGGACGGACCGGAAAGGCGTCAGGGGCCCGGAGCTCGGGCCGGAAGCGGCGGTACAGAATCCACCCGCCGAGCAGCAACACCACCGTCTGCGCCGCGACGCCGACCAGCATCACGCCCGGTGAAGACCCACCCACCAGCACACAGGTCCCCAGGGACACACCTTCCGTGATCAACCCCACCACGAGCAGCAGTGCACCCGCCCACAGCAGCGTCGCGTCCCCCCCTCGCCGCCGACCCAGGAGATGGAGCGTCACCACCACCACGCCCGCCACGATCACCGCCCACGGGAACCGCCTCTCCTCCTCGAACGGGCTGCATTCTCCTGCTGCGGTCGGCGTGAACAGCCCTCTGTCGCCCGGGGCGGGAGAGAGGGACGCCTGATCCACCGGGTGAAGCCGTACGGTCCGCAGCTCGCCGTCGCGCTCGAAGACGAGCTCCACGCTCTCCGAGTCCTGGACCTCCTGGTGGAGCTCCGCCAGGGTCGAGAGCGGGCTCCCATCCGCCTCCTTCACCACGTCTCCGGGTTCGACGCCGGCGCGTGAGGCAGGACCGCCCGGGATCACCTCCCGGACGGTCAGGGCGTCAGGCCCCTCGAAGGCGATCCCGATGACCCGACGGGAGGAGGCTGGAGGCGAGAGCATCGGCTCTCGACCGCTGAGCACATCCCGCCCCAGGGTCGCGAACAGACCGCCGATGAGCAGCAGGTCGGCGAGCGCCAGCGCCAGCAGGCGCCAGCCCCAGCGACGCACCTCGGGGGCATGGGTGCGCGCGAGCTGTCCGAAGGCGAACGCCAACGTGAGCGGGATCCCGACGCACGGGAAGAAGATGGACCCGAGCGCGAGGTGGAACTGGGTCCGGGCTTCAGTGAGCTTCTCCATGAGTCGGCGTAGACTGCTATCACCCCCGGAGAGACCATGCCGCGTCGGACACGTCGTGCCCCATTCCTCGTGTTCACCCTGCTCGTGGCGGCGTTCGCGGGTTCAGCGTGCCGTCCGGACCGCCTGGTCAGCGCCCAGGGCGATCTCTCCTTCACGGAACCTACGCTCGACGCGGGCCGCACCTGGGTCGGCGGCGTGATCGAAGCCGAGGCGACGCTGCGCAACGACGGGCGGAGCGACCTCGACGTCTCCTGGCAAAGCGACGGCGCGCCATGGGAGTTCGAGCCGCTCCCCCAGGTCGTGCCGCCGGGCGAGACCACGATCCGGATGCGGCTGGCCGCGAAGGATCCGGGCGCGTATCGGGCCACGTTGACCGCGCGCTCCGGCGACGCTCACGCCGCGACGCTGGAGCTCATCGCGATGGTGCTCGCGATCCCCGAGTGTCCCCAGCCCGTCGCCTGCGCCACCGTGGCGTTCGACGTCTCGCGTGGGGAGTGCGTAGAGACGCCGATCGAGGACGGGACTTCGTGCGATGCGGGGAGCGTCTGCACCCTCGACGGCCACTGTCAGGCGGGCAGGTGCGTCGGGACGCCGGTGACGTGTGACGACGGAAACGCCTGCACCCTCGACACCTGCAACCCGCTCACCGGCTGCGAGTTCCTCCCGGCGCCACCCTGCCCGGGCGATGGCAGGTGCCAGGTGGGCGTGTGCGATCCGCAGACCGGCTGTGGCCTCGCTCCCGCGGTCGATGGCGCTGCCTGCGGGGCGGTGAGCTGCGACGCGGCCGAGGTGTGCATCTCCGGCCAGTGCGTCGTCCGCGATCCGCCCGATGGCTACGTGTGCGCCGAGCCCTCTCCCTGCCAGGGCGCCGGTATCTGCGCGGGATCGACCTGCGTTCGCCCCCAGCCCACTGACCTCCAGTCATCGTGGTCGTACGACAGCTACGGGGACGGGCTCGCACCGACGCTCCTGCACGACTTCCTCATCGAGCCGGACGGCGACGTGGCGCTGATGGGCTTCTTCTCACAGCCGGTGGTCAACGCGACCAGCGCCACGCCGCTGCCGCTCAATGCAACCGCGCGCCGCTGCATCGGGTGGAATGGACAGCTCGCCTGCGCAGACTTTCGGGAAGGCGGTGGAGACGGGAGGGTCGGGCTGATCGACACGACCACCGGGCTGCCCTCGTGGATCTTCGATCTCAAGCTGGCGCGACCCGACCTGAACGCGGACTCCGACGCGCTGTTCATGGCGCGGGTGGTGTCCCTGGGGAGCGACCGGCTGGCGGCCTTGTACGAGGCCTACCCGAAGGACTCCGAGGATCCGCCGCTCCTCCGGCGCTACTACCTGATCATCCTCGATGCCGCGGGTCGGATGGTCTCCACCCAGCAGCTCCACGATCCGCTGCTCGACCAGGCCAACCATCCGCATCCGTATGGCGTCGCCTCGGACACCGCGGGCAATCTGTACGTCTCGTTCTCCGGGACGGTGAACGACAACGCGCCGCTCCACGCGGACCAGCCCACGCTGTTCCTCTCTTTCACCCGTGACGGCGTGCTCCGATGGAAGCACAGGTACACCCAGCGCGGCGGTGAGCTCGCGGTGGCGCGAGGACTGCTCTTCCCGGAGAACGGCGCGATGCCCCTGGACGCTGCGACGGGTCAGGCCCTCCCGCCGCCTCCGGACCTGCCCGGCCCCATCGCGCTGCTCGGTCGGATCGTGGCCACCTCGGACCGCTACGTGACCAGCCCGACCCTCCCGGGCGGCAGCCTCCTGGGGCACGTGTACGGCGGTGGGCTCGTCTGGAAGAACCAGCTTCCCGACGGGGACTCCTTCATCTCGAAGGAGCTGCGCGCGGCAGAATGGACGCCGCCGCGGACGGGAGCGGTCACCGAAACCGTGGTGCTCGCGTTCGCACAGCGCTCCTCGCGGACCTCGCTCGTGGCCTTCCAGGCGAGGGGAGGTCAGGAGCTCTGGAGCTGTCCCGTTTCAAGCTCCGGTTGGACCCCACAGCTCTTCGAGGTCGCGCGCGGCGGCTTCGCGGTGATGGACAACGCCGCCACGTGTGGTGAGTGCGATCCACCGTTCGCGAACAGCTCGGCGCGCTTCCAGTACTTCGACGTTCAGGGCCTCTCACCCGCGAACGTGCCGTGGCCTGGGACGTTCGGCGGGCCCAATCACGATCACCTCGAGAACCCGCTCTGGGCGAACTAATTCGCGAGGATGAGGGCCGCGGTCAGCAGCCCCACCGCGAGGATCGCCACCGCGAGCCCCATGAGGACGCCCGAGCCCTTCTCGGGTTCCGGTTCAGGTTTCGGATCCTCGACCGGAGGAGGAGACAGCGACACGGGCTGCGTGTCCTCGCGGTCGATCCTCAGCTCCACCGTCTTGACCTGTGAGTCGGTCTGGAACGACTCGGGCGCGACCGGGTTCGCCGGGACCGTCCTGGCCTCCGGTTCGTCGCGGAAGGTGAACGGCGCTTGCATCAGGAGCGCCGTGAGAGGCGGAGGGGGAGGTGCCGAGGGGGGAGGCTTCACCGCGGTGGCGGTGCGCTGGTTGCCGTAGGTGAGCGGCTGCTGCATGGGTTCGATCTCGGTCTTCTCCGGATCGGAGACCCTGGGCAGCGGTGCGGGAACCGCGGCGGTGATCAGCGGCGGAGGACTGGGAGGAGGCAGCATCAGCACTTCGTTCCCAAGGAACTCCGCCAGTCGAACCTCGCCGGTGTAGTCGGTCCCCTGCGCGCTCAACATGAGCTGGTGCGTCTCCTCGCGGCGGCGCGCGAACAACCGCTGGATGAGCTCTGCGCTCTGCTCCGGGTGCCACAGGGAACCCGGAGCGGCGCGTTCGATCGCCCGGGCGAACTCCAGGGCAGTGCCGTAGCGATCTCCCCGGTTCCTCCGGAGCGCCTTGAGCGTGACCGCGTCGAGCTCGGACGAGACGGCCCTGTTCTGGGCGGAGGGAGGTGCGACGTCGCCCTTGAGCGCCTGCAGCATCCCGTCTTCGGGCAGCTTTCCGTGGAAGAGCCGCATCCCGGTGAGGCACTCGTGGAGCACGACGCCGAGCGAGAAGACGTCGCTGCGAGGGTCGAGCGGTTCGCCCAGGATCTGCTCCGGGGACATGTAGCCGCTGGTGCCCTTCACCATCCCCACCATGGTGTGGGAGGCGCGGTTGCGGGCCTTGGCGATCCCGAAGTCGAGCAGCTTGGTCACCCCCTCGTAGGTGACCATGATGTTCTTCTCGGCGACGTCCCGGTGGATCACCTCCTTCGCCTTGCCCATAGGGTCGACGAAGGTGTGCGCGTAGTGGAGCGCCAGCGCCGTGTCCCGCACCGCCTGGAGGGTGAAGCCAATCGGGATCGGTTCACCGTTCGTGCGGCAGGCGCGGGCAACCTCGACCAGGGTCGCGCCCGGGACGAACTCCATCGCCAGGAAGAGCTCCCCGTCGGCAATGTCGAGGTCGTAGACGTACGCGATGTTCGGGTGCGTGAACGCGCCGGTGATCTTCGCCTCGTCCAGGAACATCCGGACGAACTCCTCTTCGCCTTTGATGTCGGGGAGGATCTGCTTGAGCACCACGAACTTGCGGAACCCGGCCAGCCCGCGCTGGAACGCGAGGAAGATCTCGGACATCCCTCCAGTGGAGAGGCGCGAGAGGATCTCGTACTTGCCCAGCTTCCGGCCGCTGAACTCGTACGGCGTGAGCGTGAAGGAGGGGTCCGCCATGGGTGCGTTGGGCCCCACTATATAGCCCGCACCATGTGCCACGCTCATTTTCACCCCGGGTGCGGTGTAGTCAGTCCTCGCCCCGGGCTCGGAACAGGGAGGCCTGCTCGCCTCAGCGGACGTACGACAGGATGAGCCGGACGAGCTCCTTCTCGAGTCCGCCGTTGTCCAGCAGCTCGGGACGCTCGTTGATCACCGAATGGGTCACCGCCTCCGCTGCCTTCACGATCACATAGGCGGTGAGCTCCGGGTTCTCGACGTCGACCTCGTCGCGGTGCGCCGTCAGATACGCGCACACGAGCTGCGCCAGTCGGTGATCCACCTCGTCGAGACAGGTCAGCTTCCCCATCCGGGGAACCTGCTGAATCAGCACCTGATGCAGCTTCGGATTCACCCGGTGCGCTTCGATGAGCTCGTGAACCAGCTCCCGGGCGACCTTCTCCAGGGGCTCGTCGATGAGCTCGATCAGCCGCGACTGGAGCCTCCCCAGGATCGCGTCCACGTGCCGCTCCATCACCGCGAGGATCAGCGCCTCCTTGCTGGGGAAATACTGGTACAGCGATCCAACGCTGACACCAGCGGCCAGCGCGACGCGGTTCGTGCTGGTGGCCTCGTAGCCTTCCTTGACGAGAATGCGAGCAGTGGCCTTCAGGATGGCGTCCACCGTCGCCTTCGCGCGGTCCTGGCGCGGCAACTTCCGGGGAGACATCGACGGTCGAAGCGACATGGAGACTCACTCCAGGAAATGCGAGCCCGCGGCGAGCTACGAATGTGAGCGAACGCTCGTATTCTGCCTCACATGGACACGACAGCCAATACGCTCTCCGCCAATGCCACTGTCATCGCCTCTGGACCGAAGGGGCGCCCCCTCCTGGGGAACATCCCCGAGACGCGGGCCGACCCGCTCGCCTTCTTCTCGAAGGTCGCGCGGGAGTACGGCGATGTCGTTCGGCTCAACCTCATCGAGACGGTGCACCTGCTCAACCACCCGGACCACGTGAAGCACGTCCTGCAGGACAACCACCTCAACTACGAGAAGGGCTTCGGTTACGCGCGGATGGAGCCACTGGTCGGAAAGGGACTGCTCACCTCCGAGGGCGACTTCTGGAAGCGGCAGCGGCGGCTCGCGCAGCCCGCGTTCCACCGCCAGCGCATCGCGGGCTTCGCCGAGCTGATGGTGAGGCATGCCCAGGCAATGTTCGACCGCTGGAGCGCGCATCCGAGGGGCGAGTCCATCGACGTCCACGCCGAGATGATGCGGCTGACCTTCGGGATCGTCGGCGACACGCTCTTCTCGATGGATCTCCTCGGCGAGGCGGAGGCGACCGGGCGGGCGCTGTCGACGGCGCTGGAGATCATCAACGATCGCTTCCAGCAGTTCTTCGTCACCCCGAAGGTGATCCCCACGCCGGAGAACCTTCGCTTGTACCGGGCGATCGGGGTGTTGGAGCAGATGGTGAATGGGATCATCGAGCAGCGGCGCGCCGAGCCCGGGCGGCACGGGGATCTGCTCGACATGTTCATGGAGATCCAGGACGCGGACACCGGCGAGCGGATGACGGACCGTCAGCTCCGGGACGAGGTGATGACCATGGTGCTCGCCGGCCACGAGACCACCGCGAACGCTCTCTCCTGGACCTGGCTCCTCCTCTCGAAGCACCCGGAGGTGGAGCGGAAGCTCCATGACGAGGTCGCCCGCGTTCTGGAGGGGCGTGTGCCTACCGTCGCGGACCTGCCCCTGCTCGAGTACACGATGCGGGTCATCCATGAGTCCATGCGGCTGTATCCGCCGGCGTGGTTCACCTCGCGCAAGGCGATCCACGACGACGTGATCGG
>JBAWAM010000355.1:0-1649 GCA_049589315.1 Myxococcaceae bacterium | reverse complement strand
CGTACAGGAGGCGCGCGACGGCGAGCTGCGCCTCGATCCGCAGGGGCACCGGCGCGTCCGCCGCCTCCCCGAGGGCCTGGAACTCGCCGACCAGCTCGGTGGGGACCTTCCGGGTGTTGCGCAGGCGGCGAAGGAGCTGAAGATACTGGGCCTCGTAATACTCCTCCGAACCCTGCGGGAGCGCTGAGAGGTGCACGTCGGCCCAGCGCGTCTTTCCCAGGCGCAGCGCCATCAGGCCCTGCTGCAGGTTCGCGTAGGACGCGAGCGCTTCGGGGAGGAAGGCGACGTCCATGGTGCCGAAGATCTGCTCGTCGATCAGCACCTCGTCGTGCGGCGCCCTCGCGAGCTGGCGGAGAAGGTCGAGCGCCCGGGGCAGGACCTCCGGATTGGAGCGTTCGCGGGCGATCTGCGCGAGGTACACCGCCGCCGCGTGGGTGTGACCCAGCTCGAAGAGGCTGCGCGCGAGGTGGAACTGGGCCCACGCGAACTGCTCGTGCGTCGGAGGCGCCGCCTCGAGGAACGCGAAGAGCTTCGGCGCCGCGTCGGAGGGACGCAGCTGGAACGCCTTCTCGATGTCGGCGAGGTTGGCCGCCGCAGGGGCCGCCAGCGCGGTCCCGGACGCGATCAGGAGGAGCGGGAGCGCCACGGCGCCCAGGTGGATGCGCATTCTCATGACCCGAAGTTCAGCGAGAGGCCGAGCTGGACGCTCAGCACGTTGAACATGTCCTTCTCGCCGACGACGATGCTGTCGGTGACGTCGAGACGGATCGATAAGGCGTCGCTCAGGAACAGGCGTCCGCCGACCCCCACGTTGGGCGCAGGAAGGATCCCGGATTGGACCTTCACGCCCGAGGCGCCGGCGATCAGGAAGCCCTCCACGTGGTGGAGCGTCCGGTTGATCAACGCGACCTTGCCGTAGATGAGCTTCCAGATCAGGTCGGACCCGATCGTCCACTGCACCTGCGGGAAGTCGGTGGTGAGGAGCCCGAAGTCACGGGAGAGCTGATCGCTCAGGCCGGTGGAGATGTTGTAGCTCACCGACGCGCGCCCGACCTGCCACGCGAAGTGATCGGTGAAGTGGAAGGTGTACGAGAGATTCCCGGTGAAGCCCTTGTAGAAGGCGTCCAGCGGAAGCATCCCGGCGCCCAGCGCCAGCTCGTGCTTGAGCTGGTACTGCCTGTTCTGGACGATCTTGAAGCTCCCGACCTCCGCAGGGACGGCTGCATTCGCCAGCATGGGGAAGAGCGCGAGGACGACGAAGAGTATTCGCATGGAGTGCCTCATCAGTAGCCGACGGAGTTGAAGAGGAAGGGATAGCTTACGAGGACCTCACCGCCTTTGGCGCTGGGGAAGCGCCACTTCTTCAGGCCGGTCAGGATGCAGCGCTCCACCGCGCTGCTCTTGAGCGTGGAGGTGCGGGTGCGGGCCATGGTCACCGCGCCGGTGGTGGAGATGGACCACTCCAGCACCACCTTTCCGGCGAGCCCGGGCTCCTGGAGCAGCGCGCGCTCGTAGCAGGCGCGGACCTCCGAGAGGTGCGCGTTCACCACCTTCGCCACCGCGTCGCGGTCGATGCTGCCCTTCACCGCGAGGCTTCGGCCCGAGGCGCGGGTCACCTGGCCCCGCACGCTGCCGCCCCGGCCCATGCC
>JBAWAM010000354.1:0-4762 GCA_049589315.1 Myxococcaceae bacterium | reverse complement strand
CTGGACTCGCAGCTCACCGGAATGGTGGTCTCGTCGACCAAGCGGGCGCAGCGCGCCTCCCAGACCCCGGCGGTGATCACCGTCGTGAGCGCGGACGAGATCCAGGCGCGCGGCTACACCTCGCTCGCCGACGTGCTGCGCTCCGTGCCCGGCTTCTACGACGTCTACGATCTGGTCAACCACAACATGGGCGTCCGCGGGATCAACGGCGGAGCCCGGGCCAGCGGCAACGTGATCAAGCTGATGATCGACGGCCACCCCGTCGACTTCCGTCCCGACACCGGCAACTTCTTCGGAGAGGAGCTGATTCCCCTCCAAGCTGTGGAGCGGGTGGAGATCATCCGGGGCCCGGCGTCGGCGTTGTATGGCGCCAACGCGTTCCTCGGTGTGGTGAACGTCATCACCAAGTCGGGCGAGTCGGCCCGCGGCTTCCAGATGGCGGCGCGCGGCACGGTCGTTCGCGGACAGCCGGGCGCGGGCGGTTCGGTGATGGTCGGCGTGAAGGAGGGCCCCGCGGAGGTGCTCCTCGCCGCCAGCCTCCATGCCCAGGACCGCTCCGGGTTGGGGCTGCCGTCCTCCAGCCCCGCGATCGACAAGGTGATCTGGCCGACCCCGCCGATCCCCTACGCGGACCGCGGGGTGTCCTCCGGGGACATGAGCCGTCCGAAGAGCTTCTTCGGCAAGGTGGGGGTGGACGGCGTTGCGGGCGGAAAGCTCTCCCTGCTCGCGAGCATCCAGAACCTCGACTCGGTCGGTGAGTTCCTCGACTACGGCACCCTCTATCACGGCACCCGCATCTCGCTGTTGAACCAGAACTACCGGGCCACCTGGGACGTCAGCCCCACCGACGCGCTCTCCCTCCAGGTGTCCGGCCACTACTTCACCGGGGCGCCCACCGCCGACGAGCGCCTCCATGCAGGTCGCACCGACTACCTGTTGCTCCGGCGCACCGGCGTCGACGGCTGGGGCCTCTCTGCCGAAGGCAACCTGGCGGTCACCGACAGTCTGAACTTCACGGTGGGCAGCGACATGGTGCAGGAGCGGCACCTGCTCCAGAGCTTCGATCAGCTGCTCACCGAGGACGTGCGCTCCCTTGACGGTTCGGTCCTGCGTGAGGCCGGGACGGTCATTCCGGGCGAGGGCAGCGGAGCGCGGAGCACCTTTCGCAACATCGGCGCCTACGCTCAGGGCATCCTGACCTTCGGCGCAGGCTGGAGCGCGACCGCCGGAGCCCGCGCCGACTTCCACAACATCTACGGAGTGAATCCCAGCACCCGGCTCGGTCTGGTGCACGCGCCCGACGACAGCCCGCTCAGCCTCAAAGCCCTCTACGGGTCGAGCTTCAAGGCGCCCAGCGCGCTTCAGCTCTACACCCAGCCGATGGGGCTGGGCGACATCCAGGGCAACGAGGCGCTCAAGGCGCAGACGGCGAACACGATCGAGCTCGCTGCCGGCTACGCGCTCCCGAACGAGCTCGGCGAAGTGACGGTGAACGTCTTCGTCAACCTCATCGAGGGGCGGGTGGAGTTCCTCCAGAATGGCTCCTACTTCCTCCAGGCGGTGAATCTGCCGTTCGAGCGGATCGTGGGCGGTGAGCTGGATGCGCGGTTCCGGATCAGTCAGCCCTTCCAGCTCCGGTTCTCGGCCGCGGTGGCTCGCACCATCACCCACGACACCGGCAGCTATCTGATCGGCCTGCCCGAGGTCGTCAACCCGCTTTTCCCGGCGTACCAGCTCCACCTCACCGGAGACTATCGGCTTCCGTGGGCGGGGCTACGGCTTTCGGGCGAGGTCTCGTACATCGGGCCGCGCGCGTCCTCCCAGTCCAACGCGGTGGTGAAGACCGAGGCCTACGAGCTTCCGGCGTACGTCTACACCGCCGCGGCGATCTCCACTTCCGGCCGCAGGATCTTCGGCGATCGGGAGACGAGCATTTCCTTCCGCGTCAGCAACCTGCTCGACACCCGGTTCGTCGAGCCCGGGTTCTCCGGGGTGGACGTCCCGGCGCTGGGGCGGAGCGCGGTCCTCACCATCGTCCAGGCTCTCTAATCACGCGGGGGAAACATGAATCGCATCGTCGGAATCATTGCAGGGATCAGTCTGGCCGCCGGCTGCGGTCAGCCGGCCGATCAGAAGGAGAAGATCAAGATCGGGGCGATCATCTCGCTCACCGGCAACTATGGCGCGCTGGGGTCAGAGCGGCTCAATGGCGCGGTGCTCGCGGTCGAGGAGATCAACAAGGCGGGCGGGGTGCTCGGCAAAGAGCTCGAGCTGGTCCCCCGCGACGACGGCACCGAGCCGACGAACGCGAAGAAGATCGCCGAGGACATGGTGAGACAGGGCATGCCGGCCATCATCGGTGCGGCGGCGAGCGGCTCCACTGTGGCGATCTCCGACGTGACCATCCCCGGCCAGGTCGTGTCGATCTCCGGCTCCTCGACCTCGCCGCTCATCACCTCTCTCCAGGACGACGGCTTCGTGAACCGGACCTGTGCGGCGGACGCGCTCCAGAGCAGGCTCATCGCGCAGCGCGCCCGTGGCCGCGGCTTCACGAAGATGGCGGTCATCTATGCCCCGAACGCCTACGGCGAGGGGCTGGCGAACGCGTTCAATGCGGCCTTCACCGGGCTCGGCGGGACGATCACCGGCATGTACGTGGCCGAGTCCGGGCAGACCAGCTACGAGGCGCTGCTGACGCGGGCCTATGAGGGCGCGCCGGAGTCGATCCTCCTCATCACCTACACCGTCGAAGGGGTGCAGGTGATCAAGGACTACCTCGCGAAATTCTCGGACAAGGGCACCTTCTGGTGGTTCCCCGACTCGCTCGCGGACAGCGCCTTCGTCACCGCGGTGGGGCCCAGCAAGTTCACCTTCGGCCACGAGGGCACCGGCCCGGCCGCTCCGAAGGGTGAGCGCTACGAGGCGTTCGCTGCCGCCTACCAGGCGAAGTTCGGCAAGACCCCGGAGACCACCTCCTTCTCCGCCAACTACTACGACGCCACCTATCTGCTTGCGCTCGCCATCGAAGCTGCAGGAAAAGCGGAAGGACCGGCGATTCGTGACAATCTGCAAAACGTGTCGATGGGCGGGGAGAGCTTCGACGCGAAGGACTTCTCCGCGGCGGTCGCGGAGCTCAAGGTGGGAGGGGACATCAACTACGAGGGCGCATCAGGTAGTGTTGACCTCGATCAATTCGGCGAGCCCATTGCACCGTACGATGTGTGGAAGGTCCAGGACGGCGCGCTGACCGTGATCGAGTCCTCGGTCAACCCGTAGCCCACGGACAGGGAGCCCATGGCGAACACAACCCCCAGGACCGCCGAGCTGCGGCGCAGGTTGTCCGACCTCGAGGCCGAGTACTCGAGGCTCGCGACGGAGCTCGCGGCGATCGATGCGCGCGCGCCGTTGCCGGGCGTCTTCCTCGTCGTCGAGGTGGAGGGCGCACCCGCGCTCCTGCCCGGGGCAGCGGTCCACGAAGTGGTCCGCCTCGTGGAGCATGCCCCGCTCCCCGGCGCGCCTCCCTGGGTGCTGGGCACGTTCGTGTTCCGCGGACGTTCGGTCGTCACCCTGGACCTGTCGCGCTTCATGGGACGACCTGCGCGCATGCCCTCCCTGGACGCACATGTGGTGGTGCTCGGCTCCGGCGCCCTGATGGGGATCATGGTGGACCGGGTCCGCGGGCTGGTCGAAGCGCCCGTCGCGCTGGACGCGGAATCTTCGGACGGGAATGCGTCAACCGTATTTGGTTCGAGTACACTTATCAGCAGCTTGTGCCGTGTAGGGGATGACGTTCTGCCGCTGTTGCGTGTTGCGAAGTTGATGGAGGCCCTGCCTCTGGAAGTCCGGGAGCAGGCATGAGGGTGCTCGAGAGGTCCCACTTCGTGTCGGATGATGTCGATACCATCGCGCAGGTCCTCAAGCGGGCCGCGGGGATCACCTTCAACCGCGGGCTCGTGGGGACCCTGAATGCCGCGTACCAGGCCGCCAGCGCGGATCTCGGGATCGATCCGGCCACCTGCCTGCGTCGGCTGACGGCGGGAGAGCCGGAGGCGGTGGCCGCGTTCGTCGAGCGCGCGGTCGTCTCGGAGACCTACTTCTTCCGTCAGGCCGAGCACTTCCAGCTGCTCACGTCCATGATGATCGGCGCGCTGGGCCACCCGTCCCCGCTGCGCATCTGGAGCGCAGGCTGCGCCACGGGCGAGGAGTCGTACTCCGCTGCGATCGCGCTGCTCGGCGCGGGACGGCTGGGCGATCGGATCGTCGCTACCGACATCTCGCGCACCGCCCTGGCGCGGGCCCAGGCGGGGCGGTTTGCCGCCTGGTCGTTCCGTCGCATGGATCCGAAGCTCCGCGCCCGGTTCTTCCAGGAGGAGGGCACGGGCTGGCGGCTGTCGGCGCCGGTCCGGCGCGCGGTCCAGTTCTCGCAGCACAACCTGGTCACCGAGCCTCCGCCCGCGAACGACTTCCACGTGGTGTTCTGCCGGAACGTCCTCATCTATTTCGAAGGCGAGCAGCTCCGGAAGGTCCTCCAGTCCCTGGTGTCGGCGCTGGTTCCGGGCGGGTTCCTGGTGGTCGCGGTCCCCGAGTTGCCGCTCGTGGCGGAGCTCCCGGTGGAGCGCGTGGAGCACGAGGGCGTGGTGGTCTACCGCAAGGTGGAGAAGGTTCGCACCGCCGACGCGCCGAAGCGGCCGGTCGCGGCAGCGCGCAGCTCCCCCAGGCGGGCCCTCACCCCGGTGCCGCGGACCGCGGTGATCCAGAAGGG
>JBAWAM010000353.1:0-1953 GCA_049589315.1 Myxococcaceae bacterium | reverse complement strand
TCCCTCGGCGCCGCCGTGGGGATCGCCTGTGGCCCCGCAGTAGAGTTCCATGAGCCGAACGACGGAACCTGCGGTCCTCAGAACTGTGCTGGCTGTTGCGACGCCAACGGCATCTGTCAAAGCCTCTCGGACGACGCGTGCGGCCTCGCAGGTGCACAGTGCGTTTCATGCACGGGCGCGACTCCGGTCTGCGATCAAAGTACGCGTCAATGCACCGCGGCGAGGGACCCGAATGCGTCGCCGGAAGACCCTCCGCAACCGGGCGCGTGCACCGACGCCGAGCAGTGCCCCTCCTTCAGCTGTGCCTGCCCCGACGGAACCACCTGGACGTCGAGGCATTGCTTCAACGGCTCATGCCAGGGAGAGACGGCCACCTGCAAGAACGCGTGCGAGGACCATCAGAAGCCGCCGCCCGTGACCGAGTACCAGTATGGGTGCACGCTCTCCCGGTTCTCGAACGACTTCAACGCCACGGTGAACTACTTCGGAGCCGGTTCAACCGAGACCGCCGCACGCAATGCCGTGCTGAATCAATGCCGAAGCACCAACTTCAACGAAGCCTTCTGCTCGGGGGCCTCGATCTCCTGCACCCGCGAAGTGGTGGAGGGCTCGAGCTGCACCTGGAGCAAGTTCTCCGAGAGTGCCGGCACGACCATCTACTACTACGGCGAAGGCACGAGCCGGACGGATGCGAAGCGGGATACCGTGGACCAGTGTCTCTCCTCAGGAAGGTGGCAAGGCTGGTTCTGCGGATCAGGAACCCTGAGCTGTTCCTGAAGGCGAAGGGCCGCGAGCATTCCCGTCGGTCCGGCGCCGATGACCACGACGTCGGGGCTCGACGCGGTACTCACGTCCGCAGCTCCGACAGCCACCGCAGCGCGCGCAGACCGGGCATGAAGCAGTACTCGCCTCCGCGCGTGATCACGAAGCGCGGCAGCCCTTTCAACTGCTTCGGGATGGGGCGTCTGGGAAACGAGAACGCGCCCGCTCCGTCGTTCGCGCCGGCCACGGGATCCTTCACGTCGCCCAGCCCGAGAAACTCGCCGCCGTTGAGCCACTCCGATTGCACGAACTCGAACTGGCGTCCGAGGTGCGAGCCGATGAAGGCGAACATCAAGCCGCGATCGACTCTGTCGTCCTCGAGCACGCCCTCGGGGAGTTCAGAGCCGTAGGCCGTTCCGCGGCGGATCATCCGATGCAGCCTCACCACGCCCGCGACCGACGCATCACGAGGGTTCGCACGGCGGATGTGCGACGCGGGAGGAGTGTTGTATCCCGTCGGATCATCAGAAAAGAGGAAGTCGTTGTTGCGCGCCGGATCCGCGCCCAGCTCGGGATCGTCGTGGAGGGGGCACCGCGCCAACGGAGCGCCGCTCCGCCACCTCCCCATCATCTTCGCCGCCAGAAGCGCCTCGTCCTCCCGGCTCTTCGACTGGTCCTTGAGGTACTGCCGGAACGCGGCGACCCGCTGGTGGAGCTTGCGGAAAACGACGTACGTTCCGTTGCGACCGAGGGCCTCGGGCTGCGGCATCGGCGGCAGGCTTCCCGTCTCGTCGGGGTAGCCGAGGACGAACTCGCCGGCCTTGAGCGGCACCTCGCGGGGATTGCTGCCCGGGATTCCGCTTCCCTCGACGGCCGGATGGCTGATCCCATCTCTGAACCCGAACGGCTCCTTGCCTGTGCTCAGCGCATGGCAGTCCTGCCGCCAGATCGCCTCGATCCCGCCGAGCTCAAGCAAGGCGTGGCGCGCACGCTCCAGCGCCGCCACCAACTCCGCCGCGCCCGGCGAGAGTGCCGTGAGCACGACGTGCACGTCCTTCGTTCCAAGCGGCTTCTCCCAGTGCTCGGGGCTGCTCTCCCCGACATCGCCCAACGCCTTCGCCCGAGCCGCCATCCCCTGGCGGAACTCCCACGAGAAGCTGTCCAGCGAGTCCTGCGGCACGCCCAGCGCCT
>JBAWAM010000352.1:0-7408 GCA_049589315.1 Myxococcaceae bacterium | reverse complement strand
CGCGTTGGCGTTGCTCTCGCCGGACGTGCTCGCGCGCTACCCGGAGCCGTTCGCCGACACGCTGAAGCGGCGAATCGCTGCGCGGCTCGGTGTCGACCCCGGCTGCATTGCGCTGGGGTGTGGCTCTGACGAACTGCTCGAGGCGAGCTTCCGGTTGCTGGTGGGGCCGGGGCGAACGCTGACGTGGGCCGAACCGACCTTCAGCATGGTGGCGCCCTTCGCACGTGGGGCGGGGCTGGTGACCTCGCCCGTGACGCTCACGAGCGAGGGCAGCGTCGATGCGGACTCGCTCCTCGGCGCTGCGGCGGATGCGATCTACCTCTGCTCGCCGAACAACCCGACCGGAGGCGCCATCCCGGACGAGGTCGTTCGGAAGCTCCTCGAGAGCTCGCGCGGGCCGGTGTTCCTCGACGAGGCGTACGTCGACTTCTCGGACACTGCGTCCTGGGCGTCGAGGGCGCCGGACCTGGAGCGGCTGATCGTCTTTCGTACCTTCTCGAAGGCGTGGGGGCTCGCGGGGCTTCGGGTGGGGTTCGCGGTCGCCGCCCCGCCGCTCATCCGCCGGCTGGAGGCCGCCCGAGGCCCGTACACGGTCAACGCGGTGGCCGCGCGCGTCCTGCTCGAGGTGCTCGAGGAGGGCGACGGGTGGATCACGGCCCGCGCCAGCGAAGCACAGGCAGCGCGAACCCGACTCGACGTTGCGCTCCGTCGGCTCGGGCTGACTCCGATGCGGAGTGACGCCAACTTTCTCTTCGTCCCCACGCCGCGCGCGGCGCAGCTCGCGGCAGGGCTCCTGGAGCGCGGCATCCGTGTACGCGCCTTCGAAGGGCTTCCGGTGTTCGGGGACGCACTGCGGATCACAGTAGGCCCCTGGCCGATCATGGAGCGCCTCGTGTCGGCGCTCGCAGAGGTGGTGTCATGAAGATTGCGGTCATTGATTACGGGGCAGGCAACTTCCACTCCATCATGAAGGCGCTGCAGGTCGAGGAGGCCCGGGTGACGGTGGAGTCCGACGCGCGGAGAGCGCTCGAGGCGGACCTGCTCGTTCTTCCGGGGGTGGGCGCGTTCGGTCCAGCGGCCGCACGGCTCGAACCCGCGCGGGAGGCGCTCCGCGAGGCGCTGCTCGCGGGAAAGCCCGCGCTGGGGGTGTGCCTGGGGATGCAACTCCTCTTCGACGACAGCGAGGAGGGTGAGGGCGGTGGGCTGGGCGTCTTCCGCGGGCGCGTCACCCGGCTTCGCGCCGCGCGTACGCCGCACATGGGCTGGTCGCTCCTGGAGGGACCGCTGTCCCTGGCCACGGCGTACTTCGCGCACTCGTTCGCGTGCCGCGCAGAGGAGGACGCCGACGTCGTCGCCTGGGCTGCGCACGACGGTGATCGGTTCCCGGCTGTCGTCCGGCGCGGGAACGTCCTCGGGGTCCAGTTCCATCCTGAGAAGAGCGGCGAGGACGGGGTCGCCTTCCTCCGCTCCTTCGTCCGGGAGGTGGCGCGATGAGGGCCATCCCTGCAGTGGATCTCCGCCAGGGCGCGTGCGTCCAGCTCGTGGGCGGGCGCCCCGAGGACGAACGGATCCGTGTGAGCGATCCGGTCGTTGCCGCGACGAGGTGGCGAGACGCGGGCTTCACGTCGCTCCATGTGGTGGATCTCGACGCCGCGCTGGGCGGCGCTCCCCAGGACGACACCATCGGGCGCGTGGTGAAGGAGGGCGGTCTCCCGTGCAGCGTCGGTGGCGGGGTCCGCGACGTCGCCCGCATCGAACGTCTCTTCGAGCTCGGCGCCGAGCGGGTGGTGGTCGGAACGCGTGGGATCGCAGACCCGGCCTTCCTTGCGGACGCGTGCGCGCGGTGGCCGGAGCGGATCGTGCTCGCCGCCGACGTGCGCGGCCGGGAGGTCCAGGTCCGCGGGTGGACCGAAGGCACCGGCATGACGCTCGCGGTGCTGCTCGAGCGGGTGCAGGCGCTCGCGCTCGGCGGTGTGCTCGTCACGGCGGTTCATGTCGAGGGGCTGATGACCGGTCCCGATGTGTCGCTGGTCCGGGAGGCGCGATCGCAGACGCGGGTCCCGCTCATCGCTTCGGGCGGCGTGGGATCAATGGAAGACTTGAAGCGCCTCGAGGACGCCGGTGCGGACGCCGCCGTCCTGGGCATGTCTCTCTACACGGGCGCGATCGACCCCGAGCGCGTTGCAAAGGAGTTCTCCCGATGAGTTCGCTCACTGTTCGCCGAAAGAGTCGGGAGACCGACGTGACCGTACGAGCTGCCGAGGCCGCGAGTGTGGACACGGGACTTCCGTTCTTCGATCACATGCTGTCCACACTGCTGCGCTACGCGGACCTCGGCTGGGAGGTGCGCGCGCGGGGAGACCTCCAACACCACATCATGGAGGACGTGGCGATCGCGGTGGGCGTTGCGCTGCAGCGGCACATCCCGGCGCGCGCCGTCCGGTATGGCCAGCGCACCCTCCCGATGGACGATGCTCTCGTCGAGGCGGTGGTGGATGTCGGCGGACGCGCGTACTACCGCGGCAAGCTGCCGAACGCGCTCTACGAGCACGTCCTCCGTTCCATCTCGGAGAACGCGCGCATCACGCTGCACGTCCGCGTGCGGCGCGGTCGCGACCGGCACCACATCATCGAAGCCGCCATGAAGGCCGTCGGGCTCGCGCTTCGGCAGGCATTGGCGGAAGGCGAGGACGTGTTCAGCACGAAGGGCGCTGTCGATCTGGAGGTGGAGTGATGTCGCTGAAGCGGGTGGTGGTGTGCCTGGACGTTCACGACGGGCGGGTGGTGAAGGGCGTCCAGTTCGAGGGGCTGCGCGAGGTCGGGGACCCGGTCGCGCTCGCGAAGCGTTATGAAGCCGAAGGCGCGGACGAGATCGTGTTCCTCGACGTGTCTGCCACCGTGGAGGGCCGGGCTGCGCTGCTGGAGGTGGTGTCGCGCACGGCGGAGCGGCTGTTCGTGCCGCTCACGGTGGGTGGCGGCGTTCGCACGGTCGACGACGTGGGGCGGCTGCTCCTGGCAGGGGCGGACAAGGTCAGCATCAACTCCGCGGCCGTCGGGGAGCCGGCGTTGATCACGGCCTGTGGCGAGCGGTTCGGCGCGCAATGCGTGGTCGCAAGCATCGACGCGCGGGCGGAGGGAGACGGCTGGCGCGTGTACACGCGCGGGGGAAGGACCCCGACCGGACTGGATGCGGTCGCGTGGGCCCAGCGCTGCGCCGAGCTCGGGGCGGGGGAGATCCTCATCACCAGCATCGATCGCGACGGCGCGCGGACGGGATACGACCTCGCCCTCACCCGGGCCGTGGCGGAACGCGTCTCGACGCCGGTCATCGCTTCGGGCGGCGCAGGATCAGCGGACCATGTGGCGGAGGCGTTCGAGCATGCCGGGGCCGAGGCGGCCCTGGTCGCCGGGATCCTGCACGACGGGACGACGACGGTGGGTCGCATCAAGCGCCGGCTCGAGGAGCGCGGGGTCGCGATCCGGAGGACGCCATGAGCGAGCAACAGCGGCTGTTGCAGGCGGTGCAGGAGGTCGCGGAGGCGGCGGGGCAGGTCGCGCTCCGCCACTACCGCACCGATGTCCGGGTCGAGAGGAAGGTCGATCGCAGTCCGGTCACCATCGCCGACCGGGAGGCGGAGGGTGCGGCCCGGGCGCTGATCGAGCGGCTCTTTCCCCAGGACGGGATCATCGGCGAGGAGTTGGGTGCGGCCCGCCCCGACGCGAGACGTCGTTGGATCGTCGACCCCATCGACGGTACCCGGACCTTCGTTCGCGGCGTGCCCCTGTGGGGGACGTTGGTCGCGGTGGTGGAGGGCGAGACGGTGCTGGCCGGCTGCGCTGCGTTCCCCGCCGTGGGGGAGTGGATCGCTGCGGCCCGGGGAGAGGGCGCGTGGCACTGCGGCCAGCGCGCGCAGGTCTCCGCGGTCTCCACGCTGACGAACGCGACGCTCCTCACCACCGACGAGCGGTTCCCTGATCGGCCCGAGGTCCTCGATGGGTGGCGTTCGGTCACCGCTGAGGCGGAGGTCGTTCGGACGTGGGGCGACTGCTACGGCTACCTCCTCGTCGCGACCGGACGCGCGGAGTTGATGTTCGATCCGGTGCTCGCCGACTGGGACTCCGCCGCGCTCGAACCGATCGTGGTCGAGGCGGGCGGCGTGTTCACCGACCTTCGGGGTCGACCGACCGCCTTCGGAAAGAGCGCGGTCGCAACCAATGCCGCGCTCGCAGAGCCCCTGCGCGCCACGCTGCTTCGAGGCCTCTCATGAGCTCGCTTCAACTCAATCTGGATTCGCTCGATTTCAAGAAGGGCGGCGGTCTGGTCACCGTGGTGACGCAGGACGCCCGTTCGGGCGCAGTGCTGATGGTGGCGCACGCCGACCGCGAAGCGCTGGCACTCACGCTGAGCACGGGAGATATGCACTACACCTCGAGGCGTCGCGGCCTGTGGCGGAAGGGTGAGACCAGTGGGAACGTGCAGCGCGTGGTCTCGCTCCTGGCCGACTGCGACGCTGACGCCGTGCTGGCGAGGGTCGTGCCGGCCGGCCCCGCGTGTCACATGAACACGACCACCTGCTTTGGCGAGGTCAGGGCCGATCCGTTGCACGAGCTCGACGCCACGATCGAGGGGCGCGCAACCTCTCCGCAGGAGGGCAGCTACACCTCACGGCTGCTCGCCGACCGGAACCTCCGGCTCAAGAAGATCGGAGAGGAGTCCGCCGAGCTGGTCACGGCCTGTGCTGACGGCGATCGTGAGCGCGCGATCGAGGAGGCGGCGGACCTCGTCTACCACGCGCTGGTCGCGCTCAGGGCCGTCGGTGGCTCCCTTCGAGACGTGCAGACGGTGCTGGCGCGGCGTGCTCAGCCACGCACACGCTGACAGACCTGTTTCGGTCGTGCGCCCGGACGGCTTCCTGGTGCTCGCGCAGGAAGCGGGGCCACCGCGTTGTCGAAGGTGCGCGTCATCGGCAGCGTCAGAGGCATGAGAGCCCTGACCTACGAAGGTCCGTACAAAGTCGCCATCAGCAGCAAGCCGATGCCGAGGATCGAGCATCCCCAGGACGGGATCGTGCGTGTCACCGCGGCGGCGATCTGCGGTTCCGACCTCCACCTGCTGCACGGCCTCGTCCCCGACACCCGCGTCGGGTCCACGTTCGGCCACGAGTTCCTCGGCGTCGTCGAGGAGCTGGGGCCGGATGCCGAGGGCGTGTCGGTCGGCGACCGGGTCATGCTGCCGTTCCAGATCTTCTGCGGCGGCTGCTACTTCTGCTCGCGAGGCCTCACCTCCTGCTGTGACAACACGAACCCGGCGACCGACGCGGCGACGGGCATCTACGGCTACTCGCACTCGTTCGGCGGCTACGATGGAGGGCAGGCCGAATACGTCCGCGTGCCGTTCATCGGCGTGGACGCGGAGAAGGTGCCGGAGGACGTCCACGACCTCGACGCGCTGCCGATCACCGACGCGTTCACCACCGGCTACCAGGCCTCGGAGATGCTGAATCTGCAGGGCGGAGAGACCGTGCTGGTCCTCGGATGCGGTCCGGTCGGGCTGTTCGCGTGCTGGGCCGCGTGGGCGATGGGCGCCGGGCGGGTGATCGCCGTCGACCAGTACGACTACCGGCTCAAGTTCGCGAAGGACTGGTTCGGGGTCGAGACGCTCAACTTCAAGGACGTCGACCTGGTCACGGTCGTGAAGGGGATGACCGAAGGCCGCGGCGCCGACGCGACCGTCGAGGCGGTCGGCGCCGAGGCCGCGGGGTCGGCTCTACACCGCGCGCTCGGCATCTACGCGAAGCTGGAGGCCGGATCGCCGGTGGCGCTCAACCTGGCCATCCACGCGACGCGCAAGGGAGGGACCCTCTCCGTGATCGGCGCCTACGGCCCTCCCTTCACCGGGGTCGACATCGGCACCTACATGAACAAGGCGCAGACGATGCGCACCGGGCAGGCCAGCGTGAAGCGGTACATGCCACACTTACTGTCCCACGTTCGCGCGGGCCGGATCCGTCCCTCCCGGGTGTTCACGCACCTGTTGTCGCTCGATGACGCGCCCAGCGGTTACCACGACATGGCGCAGAAGCGGGACGGCTGCATCAAGGTGGCCCTTCTGCCGGAGGCGCCCGAGCCGCGTCCGACGATCCATTAGGACTCACGGAGACCGCACATGAACGCCCCGAATCCTCCCGAAGTGACGAACCTCGAGACCATCCTGCGCCGCTCCGGATATCAGTCGCTGGAGCCCGTTCGGCGCCCTGAGTATTGGGGCGTGGACCTCGACCCGGCTCGCCGGCCCGGCGTGCCGATGATGGCCAGGGAGCCGAAGCCGTTCCCCAACACCCGCTATCCTCCGGTGCGCCAGCGTGGTGAACCGGCAACGCTCAAACACGGGCGTTCGAACAGGCCGATGCCCCCGGTCTTCGGAACGTCCGTGCCGTTGCATGGCGCCTCCGGCGCGGTGAAGCGCTTCGCGAACCAGTATCCGGATCACTACCCGCGCTACTGGCTTTTGAAGCTGCTCGGAGATCGCGTGGACGCGTGGAGCTACAACGCGAAGAAGTATCTGCCCTTCGCGCTCCCGTTCACGGCGGCGGCGCTCTTCGTCCGCTCCAGGCTGAGCGGCGAGGCCCACTCGTTCCCCACGAGTTCACCACGCTGAGCGAATCTCGTTCGCGCTCGCGACGATGCTGATGCACGACGTCGGCTCCGCCGTAGAGGCGGTGGAAGCAGCGCGTCATGGGACGGGGCCGGGGAAGCCACCGACCGTCGCTTCCACGTGGACCGCCTCGGCCGGCGTGCGGTGAGGAAGCGCACCACCTCCGAAGCCTGTTCAGGATCGCGGCGTCGATAGCTGTCTGGAGGACTGACCAGAGCGCTCCGTTCCTCGACCGGGTTCGAGCCTTTCAGCCATGTCGCACTTGCGCGCCTGTCCTGTAATGCATGCCTGCTTGTCGTCGGCGTGCTGCGGAATCGAGTACAGTTCTGGGCGCAATCGGGAGACTCGAATGACGACCGCAAAACTCTGGGGAACTGCGCTGATGACTGCGGCCCTCGCCGTTGGCTGCTCCGGCGGTGGTGGTGGTGATGGCACGGACGACGGGAAGGGACCGGGAGATCACTCCGGAACCGACGGTGGCGTGCACGGCGGTGGCGACGGGGGAACTGACGCCGGGAACAACCCCGGACTCAACCTGCCATTCCCGAAGGAGGAGGCCTGCGAGTCGCTCAGCGACGAGGCCTCGCTGACGAAGAAGCCGGTCGACATCATCGTCGTCATCGACAATTCCGGCAGCATGACCGCGGAGATCGTGGCGGTCGAAAACAACATCAACGTCAACTTCGCCCAGATCATCGAGCAGAGCGGCATCGACTATCGCGTGATCCTGCTGGCCAAGCACGGTTCGGCGGC
>JBAWAM010000351.1:0-2560 GCA_049589315.1 Myxococcaceae bacterium | reverse complement strand
CGGGACGGAACCTGGACGGCGCTGCCCTGCCGGGGACCGGGCGGCTGCGTCGCCAACACCGTCGTCGAGTGCGACATGAGCCGGAATCTGGAGGGAGACTTGTGCGCCCTCACTGCGCCCTCGAATGAGGGGAAGGGCATTTGCACCGCGGATGGCAAGGCGACCCTGCAGTGCCGTCAGGGCACGCTGGTGAAGACCAACGACTGCAGCTCGTGCTCGGTCACCGGTACGCCGGCAAACCAGCAGGTCACCTGCAATCCGTAATCGAGAACACGGCGTTCTTCCACCGCCGGGTCGTCGGTCGCCGCGTAACGTCGCGATCTCACTGCAGATCCCCATCAAGCTTCCTAGTAGATGAAGTCGTCGGCGCCGTCGCTGATGGTGACCATCACGATCGTGTCCGCCTTCAGCGAAGGATCGATCTGGTCGTAGGCCGTTTCCAGCGAGGTGGCGTGTCCCTCTCCGTAGGCGATCACGTACAGCACCTGCTTCACCCACTTGTCGGCCGGCGCGACGCGCGCGGAGGAGGCGAGAATGTCCTGCAGCTTCCGCTCGAGGATCTCCTGAGCCTGGTCGACCGTGTACGGGTTCTCGAACGGGAATGCGACGGCTCGGGTCACGCTCACCCCGACCTTCAGTCCGTCGATTTCGACGAGCAGGTCGGTGATCTTCCCCTGACTGTTCGTGTACTGGACCTCGGTCTCCGTCTTCAGCAGGGCGGCGCCCTCGCAGCGGGAGAGCAGCTCGTACGAGAACACCTCGGAGAGGATGGAGCTGCCACCGGCATTCCCGTCGTTGATGATCTCCTGCCCACCCGCGGTGAGGAGATCGAAGTCGCCGTCGTCATAGGGATCGGTGCCGAAGTCGATCCGGTTGACGAAGAAGTCCGGCTCGGCCGAGGTCAACTCGTCATCGAGCATGCCGCAGGCACCGGAGATCACGCCGAAGCCGGGGGCCGGCAACATCGTTCCGCCGTCGGTGCCGGCATCTTCGAAGGTGCCCGCGTCCTCGGTGCCTGCGTCGACCTCGAAGCCAGCGTCCTGGACTCCTGCGTCGGTCTCAATGCCCGCGTCGGTCGCGTCGACACCGCCATCCGGCGGAACCGCAGGCGTGATGCAGCCGGTGACGAGGAGCAGGGCGAGCGTGCAGGCGAGCGAGAGGCGCATGGGCGGACTCTACACGCACGCCGGGCGACTCGTGTGGCTCCGGATCAGCCCCGCTCTGGCGCGGTGTGGGAGAGGGGCGCCGACCTCTTCGTCCAGAACGCGCTGAGGCTGTAGACCGCCAGGGATACCCAGATCAGGCCGAAGGTCACGGCATGGGCACGGGTGAAGGTCTCGCCGTACAGGAGCACTGCCAGCAGGAATTGTCCGGTGGGGGAGATGTACTGGACCAGCCCTATCGTCGCCAGCTTCAGGCGTCGGGCGCCGGCGACGAACCAGAGCAGGGGGATGGCGGTGATCACGCCGGATGAAGCCAGCAGCAGATCGACCCGGGTATCGCCCTGGCCGAACGCGAGGTCTCCTGTCCACCCCAGGTATGCGAGATAGATCAACGCGAACGGGGTCATCAGCGCGGTCTCGAGGAACAGCCCGACCGTCGAATCCACCGGGACCTTCTTCCGGAAGAGCCCGTACAGCCCGAAGCTCAGCGCCAGGCTGAGCGCAATCCAGGGAAACGTCCCGTGCGCCGCGAGCAGGTTCAGCACACCGATCGAGGCAATCGCCACGGCGAGCTTCTGCAAGCGATTGAGGATCTCTCCGAGGAACACCACCCCCAGCAGCACGTTGAGCAGCGGGTTGATGAAATATCCGAGGCTGCTCTGGAGCAGCTGCCCGCTGTTCGCCGCCCAGATGAAGAGCAGCCAGTTCCCCGAGATGAGCGCAGCCGTGAGCGCGAGGACCCTGCGGTTCTTCCTGTCCGCCCAGGCGGCCCGGATGGCGTCCCATTTCCGGGTGAACTGGATGAGCACGACCAGCAGCAGGACGGACCAGATCACCCGGTGCGCGACGAGCTGGACCGGATGAACCGACTTGAGGGCTTTGAAGTAGATGGGGGCCAGCCCCCAGGAGGCAAACGCTGCGACGGCGAAGGCCAGTCCTGCGAGTCCTTCGCGCTTCTTCGGATCCATGAGGCCGCGCAACGTAACGTCGCCGAAGCGGGGCGCCATGTGCGAATCGTGACTACACGTGCTCGAGGAATGTCGCCAGCACCTGGTTGAAGACCTCGGGCCGCTCCAGGCTCGACAAATGGCCCGCCGAGGGGATCTCCACGACGCGCGCGTTCGAGAGGTGGCTTGCCATCTCGTCGGCCTTTGCCCTGGGGGTGATCCCGTCCTGAGCTCCCACCACGATCAGGGCAGGCCCTGCGAAGCGGGCGAGGATGTTCCGGCTGTCGGCGCGCTGGGCCATGCCTCGGGAGGCAGAGGCGGCTCCTTTCGGCGGGTTGGCCCGGATCATTCCGCGCACGAGCTCCTGAAGCTCGGGTCGAGGGGGCTGCGCCAGGAGCTTCGGCAGCAGCGTCTCCTCGAAGAACCCCATCCCGCGCTCCTCCACGATCC
>JBAWAM010000350.1:0-3555 GCA_049589315.1 Myxococcaceae bacterium | reverse complement strand
TGCCCGAGAGGGTGATGTTCGCCCCGTTCACGGTGGTTCCCGGAATCGTGCAGTTCTCCATAGTGACCGGAAACTGCCGTGGGAGAACTCTACCGACCCGCTGGTTGCCGCATTCGAGGGAAATCCGTCGGACTCGGCGTCGCAGAGCGTCCGAGGTTCTCCCTCGAAGCCTCGGTCCTCGCGATGCCGTTGGGGGAATCGGTCCTGAAGCAGCCGCTCGCGCGCGCGATGTGGATCTGGAGCGAAACGGCGCGACCGTGGCTGTGACCGAGGTTGGCTTCAGCTCAGGCCTGAGAGCAGCTTCAGTACAAGGGTGACCAGCGCGGGTCCACCCAGCAGGATGAAGAGGACGAACAGCGCGATCAGCTTCAGCTTCGTTCGCGGGCGCGGTGCTTCGTCGTCCGGATCCAGCGAGACGGGCGCGGTCTCCGGTTCCTCCTCGTCGTCGTCCTCGACGAAGCCGTCGTCCGGGGAGGCGTCCCGCTCGGCGAGGATCTGCTGGGCGCGGTCGACGTCCATGGCCGCCACCAGCACGTTGAGCTCGATGTACGCGCCCAGCATGCCCAGCATCGAGCGGTGCTGCTCGCCCTGAATCAAACAGCGGACGCCGTTCGCTTCGAGGAGCGAGCGCACCGCAGAGGCTTCGATATTGTCGGCGACGGTGGTGAGCCTGACGAGCTCGCCACCGCCGTGTCCGTTCCTGGCCGTCTCCATCCTGCCAGGCAGTCTACAACCGGATCAGCGCACCGATGTACGGCCCTGTCATCAGGTCCACGTTGCGCACGCCGTCCACCCGGCCCTGGTCGTCGAGGATCATGAACCGCCACCCGAGCCGGCCCTCCACGGGCCCCAGCCGGAGGCCCACTGCCGCGCGGGTGTCGATCTTGGTGAAGGGGAACAGCACGAGCTGCGCCGACGCTTCGGTGGTGATCGGCCCGAGCAGGTCGAGGCTCGCGGAGAAGCCGCCGCCCGGCCCGATCATCGAGATGTCCGGCGCAAAGGCGGTGTACGCGCCGAGGTGGGCCCGGAGCCGGCCGCGGTCGCCGGTGATCAGCCCGAACGTCGCGGTCGCGTCGAACATCCGGATGTGATCCCGATCACCGCTGCCGTCCTCCGCGAGGAGCGTGAGGTTGTCGAACCGGAGGTCCATGCCGGCGCGGTTCCAGTCCACCAGGAGGTTCAGGCCGAGCACGCTGCCATTGAGGAGCGGCTGCGCCGTGCCACCGAGCTCGAAGCGCTTGACCGCGAACGGGCTCTCGTATTCCTCGTGCTGCTCCGGCGGGGCCTGGTCGTCGTAGTGGTGCTCGTGGACGACCACCGTCTGTCGGGGCGCATAGCCCCGGCCGTACCAGGGGCGGCGATGGTAGCGTCGGTACCGCGGACGGACCACGACCTGAGGCGAGTAGTCCCGCTGCACGTGGGTCCGCGTCGGTCTGCTGCCGACGGCCGAGGCCGAGTGGCTGCCCGACGAGCGAGCCTTCTTCTTCGTCGTCGGCTGGCTGCTCTCGGTCTTCTCGCTCTTCTCGGTCTTCTTCCCGAACCGCGCCTCGGCCGGACCGGCGGACAGGAGTCCAGCGGCGACCAGGGCAACTCCGAAACACTTCAAAAGGTTAGGCGTCATGGTGGTGCATCCGTCCAAATGAACCGGCCACCCGTATGGACGTGCGGTCGGCCCGCCTATTCATTCCGGGCTCACCTGACCCACAGGGCCCATGACGCGCAGCCCCCCGGACCAGACAGGGGGGCATCGGGTACTCGACACGGATGAGGTGCCCGCCTCGACCGCGCGGCCAGCGCCTGCGTATACGCGCCGACATGCTCGAAGTTCTTGTCCTGCAGGAACGTCGGTCGGGGGAGACGCGGGTCGCCGCCACGCCGGAGACGGTGAAGCGGATGGTGAAGGAGGGGCTGCGCGTCACGGTGGAACAGGGCGCAGGGCTCTCCTCCTTCATCCGGGATTCCCAGTACGCCGACGCCGGCGCTGCGATCGTGGCCGTCCCAAAGGAGGCCCTCGCGCGGGCCGACCTCGTCTTGAAGGTGGCGCCGCCGGACCCGGGCGAGGTGGCCTCGATGAAGCCGGGGGCGATCGCCATCACCTTCGTCGCGCCCCACAAGAATGTCCCGACGGTCCAGGCGCTGGCGGATCGTCGGATCACCACACTTGCGATGGAGCTGGTGCCCCGCATCACCCGCGCCCAGAAGATGGACGCTCTCTCCTCGCAGGCCAGCGTCGCCGGCTACAAGGCGACGCTGCTCGCGGCCGCCCAGCTCCCCAGGTACTTCCCGCTCCTGATGACTGCAGCCGGTACCGTGCAGCCAGCGCGCGTGGTGATCCTCGGGGCGGGCGTCGCCGGACTGCAGGCGCTGGCCACCGCGCATCGACTGGGCGCGGTGGTCGAGGTCTCAGATGTCCGACCTGCGGTGAAGGAGCAGGTCTGTTCGCTGGGCGGAAAATTCATCGACCTGCCGATGCAGGAGAGCGCGGAAGGGGCCGGCGGATACGCGAAGGAGGTCTCAGCGGAGTTCCTCCGGAAGCAGCAGGAGATCGTCCGCGCGCGCATCGTCGCGTCCGACGTCGTCATCACCACCGCCCTGGTTCCCGGAAAGCCTGCGCCGAAGCTGGTGCCCCGCGACATCGTGCTGGCGATGAAGCCCGGCTCGGTGATCGTCGATCTCGCCGCCGAGCAGGGTGGAAACTGCGAGCTCACCGTGCCGGGAGAGACAGTGGTGGTCGAAGGCGTGACGATCATCGGCCACACGAACCTGCCCGCCACCGTCCCCGCGGACGCCAGCGCCACCTACGCGCGCAATGTGCTCGAGGTGGTGCTGCTGGTCACGAAGAAGGGCGAGCCGGCGCTCGACTTCGATGACGAGATCGTCCGCAGCATGCTGCTCACCCACGCCGGCGAGGTCCGCCACGCGCCGACCGCGGACTTATTGGTCACCCCTGAACGCCGCCAATCGGGAGTCTCCTCATGATGGGTCCGCTGCTCATCGGGCTGTACGTGTTCGTGCTCTCGATCTTCGTGGGCTTCGAGGTCATCGGGAAGGTCCCGCCCACGCTCCACACGCCGCTGATGTCAGGCACCAATGCGATCTCCGGGATCACCATCCTCGGTGCGCTCTACGCCGCGCGGACGCCGGAGGTCTCGGTGAGCAACGTGCTGGGCGCCATCGCCATCGCGCTCGCCACGATCAACGTCGTCGGTGGATTCCTCGTCACCGATCGCATGCTCAAGATGTTCGGGAAGAAGAAATGAACGAGACCCTCCGGAACGTGCTGGTCCCGCTCATCTACCTGCTGTCTGCCACGCTCTTCATCTTCGGCCTCAAGCGGCTGGGCAAGGTGAAGACGGCGCGCGGCGGCAACGTCATCGCGGCTGTGGCCATGCTGCTGGCGGTGGTGGGCACGCTGCTCGAGCTGGGCAGCATCGACTACCGTTGGATCCTCATCGGGCTCGCGCTCGGCACGGGCGTGGGCGCGGTGGTCGCCTATCGGGTGCCCATGACCTCGATGCCGGAGATGGTGGCGCTGCTCAACGGCTTCGGCGGCGC
>JBAWAM010000349.1:0-11105 GCA_049589315.1 Myxococcaceae bacterium | reverse complement strand
CCTGTACGTCGAGCGCGCCGAGCCCCCGTTCACCGCATCCGAGCAGCGACTCCTCGCCGCCCTCGGTCGACTCGCCGGTGAGACCTACGCCACCGTCCGGGCCAACGTCGGCGGCGATCGCCCCGAGGTGGTGCTGGTGGGCACCTCGCGGCAGTTCCGCAAGACCGTGGAGCAGGCGCGTCGCGCCGCCGCCGCCGGCAGCGAGCCCGTGTTCCTCTACGGCGAGCCCGGAACCGGACGCGCCCTGACCGCCTGGTTCATCCACAGCCGATCCTCTCGGGCGTTGGGCCCCCTGATCGAGGTCGACTGTCGCGCCGGCGCCGTCACCATCGACGAAGCCCTGTTCGGTCGAGCCAGCGCCCCGGGCATCCCGCCGCTCTCGTCCGCACTGCTCCGCGCAGACGGCGGCACCCTGTTGGTCAAGCACGTGGAGCATCTGCCGAGACTGGCCGCCGAGCGCCTTGCGAGGTTCATCACGAAGAAGTCCGGCCCCGCGCGGGGAGGCGGAGAGGAGCCCGTCGACGTCCGGGTCATCGTCACCGGTGCCGCGCAGGTCGACGCGCTGGTTGCGCGGGGCGAGCTCGATCAGGACCTGGCGCGCGTCCTTTCCGGTGCGCAGATCGAGCTGCCGCCCCTTCGCGATCGTCGCACCGACGTGCCGGCGCTGTTCGAGTTCTTTGCGCAGCGCACGCCAAGGTCTTCCCGCCGCGATCCGCCCAGGCTTTCGCCGGACGCGCAGCGCCTGCTCTCCGACTACGCCTGGCCCGACAACGTCCGCGAGCTGCGCCTCGTGGCCGAGCGACTGACGCCCTTGTACGCCGGCGGCGAGATCACCGCGCTGCAGCTCCCCCCGGAGATCCAGCAGGGGGGAGTCTCCCAGTCCACGCGGAACCTCCAGGCGATGATCCAGCGCGTCGAGCGCGAAGCCATCGCCGAAGCCCTGCGCGAGGCGCGGGGGAAGAAGATCAAGGCCGCGGCGATGCTGGGAATCAGCCGGCCGACGCTGGACAAGAAGATCGAGGACTATGGCCTCGTGGTGGAGAAGCGGCGGGACTGAGGGAGGAAAACGTGCAGCTCCGGTTTTCGGAAGAGGTGAGGCGTGCGCGTGAGCGCGGCGGCGCGATCGTGGCGCTCGAGACGTCGGTGGTGGCGCAGGGGCTGCCCCATCCCTACAACCTCGAAGCGGCGAGGGCGTGCGAGGAGGCGATCCGTCGCGCCGGCGCCACGCCCGCCGCGATCGCGCTGATCGACGGAGAGGTCCATATGGGCCTCGAGCCCGACGGGCTCCGTCGCCTGGCGCAGGGCGGTCCCGAGCTCCTCAAGGTCGGCTCACGCGATCTTCCGATCGCCCTGGTGCAGAAGCGGAGCGGCGGGACCACCGTCAGCGCCACCTGCGAGCTCGCCGCGAAGGCCGGCATCCGGGTCTTCTCGACCGGCGGGATCGGCGGCGTGCACCGGGGCGTGGTCGATCACTTCGACATCTCCCAGGACCTGTGGGCGCTCTCGCGTTTTCCGGTGGCCGTCGTGTGCTCCGGCGCCAAGAGCATCCTCGATCTCCCCAAGACCCTCGAGGTGCTGGAGTCCCTGAGCGTCCCGGTGATCGGCGTGGGCACCGACACGTTCCCGAGCTTCTTCAGCCGGAGCTCCGGGCTCGCGCTCGAGCACCGGGTCGACTCCGCCGCAGATGCAGCCGAGCTGGTGCGCACGCGCTTCGAGATCCTGAACCAGGGCGGGATGCTCTTCACCGTTCCGCCTCCGGAGAGCTCGGCGATTCCCAACAGTGAGATCGAGCTGCACATCGCGTCCGCGCTTCAGGCCGCGGGGCAGCAGGGCATCCACGGAAAGGCCGTCACTCCGTTCCTGCTCTCCGAGCTCGTGCAACGCACCGGTGGCAAGACCCTCCGCACCAACATCGACCTGCTCGTGAACAACGCCCGCTTCGCCGGTGAGATGGCGGTGGCGTTGGTGTCGAAGGGGGGCGCGTGAGCACAGGAGCTCAGAAGCTCACGCCATCCTTCGGCACCGGCAGGTTCAGCACCGGTCCCGGCGCACCCGCATCCGCGTAGAGCTGCTGATACAAGTGATAGTCGGTGACGACCTGTTTCACGTACCCGCGCGTCTCCTTGTACGGGATCAGCTCGACGAACAGGTCCAGCGGGAGCTTGCCGGCATCCTTCATCCAGCCCACCACCGCATTCGGCCCGGCGTTGTAGGCCGCAGCCGTCAGCGCAGGATGACCGAACCGCTCGGACAACTTCGACAAGTACCAGGCGCCGAAGCGGATGTTCACCTCGGGGGCGTAGAGCGCATCGGGCGGCGGCGGTACATCACCGAGCTTCCGCGCGATCTGCTCGGCCGTCGGCGGGATGATCTGCATCAGCCCCCGCGCGTTGGCGGAGCTGTACACGTCCGGCCGGAAGGCGCTCTCCCGCCGCATGATCGCCCACACCAGATACGCGGGGATCCCGTTCGCCTTCGCCTCGCGCTCGACCGCGGTCCGGAACGCGCGCGGGTAGAGCAGGGCGATCGCTTCGGCCTTCTTCTCGCCGTACGCCGCGCCCCACAGATACCGCGCCGCCAGCGCGTACGCTGGGCCGTATTCGCCCAGCCTCTGCAGCGCGTGACCGAATGTCAGCGCCTGCTCCGCACCGCGGACGCGGGCGAGCTGGGTATCCACCTCCTCGTTGGCGTCGCGGAACAGGCCGGCCTTCGCCAGCAGAACCGCCTTCTCCAGTGAGGTCGGCACTTCGGCCTCGAGCGCCGCCGGCTTCGACGGGAACGGCGCCGGAGGCTTCTGCCCGAGCTCGCGCAAACGCGCCTGGGACATCAGCGCGTAGAAGCTCCCGGGGAAGGTCTCGATCAAAGCGATGTACTCGGGCGCGACGGCCTCCCCTTTCGCGCCGCTCAGTTGCGTCGCGCGCGCCGCCCAATACTTTGCCTGGGGCACCAGCGACGAGCGGGGGAACTTTGCCATCAGCCCCTTCAGCGTCGCCTGCGCGCCCGCAAAGTCCGACTTCCGCAGCTGCGCCAGCGACTTGAACCACAGCGCCTCATCGAGGCGCGACGATCTGGGGAACTGCTTCTCGAAGAGCCCGAAGACCTCCACCGCCGCGTCGAAGCGGCTTTCCTGAAGATCGAGCCAACCCGCCAGATACAGGGCGTCGTCGGCGACCCGCTCCTTCGGCCACGACTTCGCCACGTCGAGCATCAGCGCGTGGGCCCGTTCGCGATCGCTCTTCTTCAGCGCGCGTCGCGCCCGGGTCCACGCCGCCTCCGCTGCCAGCGAGGACGGTCCCTTGATCACCTTGTCCAGCAAGCCCTCCGCCGCCTCTTCCTGTCCCTTCCCGAACAGCACGAGCGCCTTCAGGTACGCGAGCTGCGACTTCTCCGCCGCGGTGCGCGCCAGCCTCGCCTTCTCGATTCCCGCCAGCTCCGTCTCCGCGAGCGAGGTGCGCCCCGCGTCGTGGAAGGCCTGGGTCCGCTGCATCCGCTCGCCGAGCGTGAACTTCGGCGGCCTGCCTCTGGAATCCTTCAGCTCGTCGAATGCCAGCAGCCCCAGCGCGTGGGTGGGGTGCCGGGTTGCCAGCGTCTCGAGATCCTTCCGCGCCTCGGCCTTCTTTCCCGACTGTCGCCGTGCCGATGCACGCTGGTGCAGCAGCTCCGGCGACCCACGCCTCTTGAGCGCCGCGTCGAGCCACTTCAGCGCCTTCTTCGGATCACCCGCGGCCAGCAGGGCCTCGCCCACCCGCGCCTCGAGTCGCGCCTCGAGCGACGCCGGCGCATCGGCCAGCGCGGCCTCGAACTGCGCCGCGGCGGCCGCGTAGTCCCGCGTGTAGAAAGCAGCCTGTCCGCGATACCAGGCGTGCCAGGCCTCCAGCCCCTTCGGTGCGGGCGTCGCGCTCAGCCGGTCCAACGCCCCTTCCGCGTCGCCGTCGGACAGGGCGAGAAAACCGCTCAGCAGCGAGAGCCGGTCGAGTGCGTCACACGCGTTCTTCCTACAGCTCGCCAGCTCCGCGTCGGCCTGCGCGCGGGCACCTGGCGCGTGCAGTCGTACCTGCTCGAGGAGCTTCGCGCTCTGCCCCCAGGCCGTCGAGAACCCCAGCGTTCCCGCCAGAAAGGCCACCCGCCCCAGCTTCACCCAACATTCCGCCATCGCATCGGCTCCCACTGCGATCTTCGGAGGAAACTTCTGGCGCGTCGATACGAGATCCTCTCCCGTGAAACGCCTTGTCGTGTTCGTCGTCCCGCCGGGCAACCAGGCGATTTGCGTCGTCGGGTATCCTACAGGTATGGTGCGCGGCCACATGACGGCCCGAGAAAAGGCACGTCAGCGCAGTGAATCGGGGGGGACGTAGAGGAGGGCAGTGCGCATGAAGCCGTGTCCGTCGGATCTCGACCAGACCATCAACCCCGAGGCCAGCCCGAACCGCGCCGGCGTGGAGGCGCATCGGAATCTCAATTGCCACCACTACGACAGCTGCCTCGACGAGGCGGTCTACAGTGGATGGCAGAGCTTCACCTGTGCGAAGTGCCCGCTGTACGCGCAGGCGGTGCCGCCGGCGCAGGGCCTCGAGGCCTACGCTACCCAGCGCCGACCGGTGTCCTGACAGACTCTGTCGCAGTCCGCAGCCAGGCGCCGAGGCTCACGACGCCGCGGCGGACCAGGTCCCTGAGCGTGTCCTCCACCTCGATGGGGGACGCGTTTACCGGCGATCACCTCGCGCGGGGACATCCGCTCCTCGCAGGTCAGCCGTGCGTTCTCCAGCCACTGGCGCGGCCCGACGACCTGGGCGTAGCCCGCGTAGAGCACGGGACACCTACTGGTCGACGAACTTGAGCACGCGTCGACGAACGAGGTCCAGCAATGCCACCTCTACGTCTTCGAACGGGAGCGTGAGGTGCTGCGGCACCTCCTGCGGTGCAATCCGTTCCTCGCACACCGCACGGGCGATCCGCACCGATTGCTCCGAGGAGATCCGGCAGAAGAGCCCGTACAGCTCGGGGTCGACCTCGAAGGTGGTCTGCGCGCTCAGGCGCTGGGTGAGCACGCGCGTCTGGAGCTCACTCAGGGCGAGGCACGCGGCGTCGAGCAGTTGGGGCGTTGACTGTTCGAACATGCCCGGCTCGACGACCACGCCCGGCTCGAAGCGGACCTGCGCCTTCCGGGACACGAGGAACGCACCCAGCGCGTTGAGGGCGGTGCTGTCCCGCTGCCCTGTCGACGCGCGGGCGAAGACGAGGTGCCCGTCCCGGAACCCCATTCGATAGTGGAACCACTCGTCGCGTCCGTCGAGGACGCCGCTGGCCTGCTGCTCCGACAGCTCACGCACCAGCCAGCGCGGACCCACGACCTCTGCTTCGAACACTGCCGCCCGGTGTTGGGAGATCACCGCCCGCGCCTCACGCCTCGGCTCCAGCGCCTTGAGGGCGCGCTGGCACACCTGGTCGGCGCGGCCGGTCTTCGGCAGGTAGTCCCACGCACCCGAACGGGCGGCCCTGAGGGTGTCCCGGTAGTCGTCGTGGGCCGACAGGAAGATCACCGGCGTCTCGCGGGTGCGGAAGTCCGACCGGAGCTGGCGGAGCATGCCCCAGCCGTCCAGCCTGGGCATGTTCAGGTCGGCGACGATCACGTCGAAGTCGCGGGTTCGCGCCGCCTGCCAACCGTCCCGCCCGTCTTCGGCGACCTCCACCGAGAACCCGGCGCGGGTGAGCTGGGTGGTGAAGAGCTTGCGCAGGTCGGGATCGTCGTCGACCAGGAGCAACTTCGGACGAAGCTCCTCCGGAACCCGGATGGTCTCCGTCGGCTCGTCGGTCGACCGCGCCCTGGGGAGATCGTCCGGAGATGGGAGGGTCGGCTCGAAGCGCCACACGCCATCGTCGAACCCGAGCATCTCCTCGATCGCCTTGAGTCCGGTGGCGTTCCCGAAGGCGGCCGCGGTCAGGCGGCCCTCGACGAAGGCTGCGCGTCCTTCGAAGGGGGTCCCCGGATTGAGGCGGAGGGTGCCGGTGCGCACCTCGTTCCGAAAGAGGTTCAGCAGCGTCCGGATCTGGAGGTCCGGCGCGGAAGGGCCGAGCCACGGGGTGCGCTGGAGACTTCGGACGAGCTCGCCGATCCGGTTGGACTGCTGTGGGCCAAGCGGCTTGTACACCACGTCCACGGCGCCGGCGTGGATCCACCGGAGGAGGGCGGCCTCTGAGCGATTCTCGGCCATGAAGGCGACCGGGATCGGCTGCGTGGAGGGAAAGGCGCGCATGGCCCGGATGAGCTCGGGGCCCGTGAACAGGGGGACATCCGGTTCGACCAGCACGAGGTCCGGTCGGAACTGGGCGGCCCTCGCCACCGCGAGCGTGGGCTGGGACAGGCTCTCCACCTCGAAGCCTGCGTTGACGAGGTCCTCCTCGAGCGAAGAAAGCACTCCAGAATCTGGATCGATGACGAGGATGCGGCCGGCACTCAATGCGAACTCCCGAGAACTCGCCGCCCCCTTTAGCCGAGATCTACCTGTGGGATGAATCGGAGAAGCGCTGGATTATCGTTGCGATGCGTAGATGACGACAACCCAGAACTTGTCCTGACCGAAGCGCGAAGAATCTCCCTTCACCGCACCCACACCGACCAGTCTGTTCTTCGGATCCTGGAGCGACTTCGACTGGGTTATCAGCGCCGGGCTGTCCGCGATGACCACGTCGATCGAGGCGGCCCCGACCTCGTCCACGGCGGCGAACACCCGCTCGTGGAGCTTTGAATCGGGGAGCTGGCTCTTCGGTTCGTCGAGCGCCAGCGCCTTGCGCGCGTGATCCAGGGCGAGCTGCTCCAGGACTTCGTGGCGTTCGAGCCTGGGGAGTCCGAGCGACTTGCGGCGGTCGGCGAGAGCCGCATACGCCTCCCCGAGCGGATCGCCGGAGGTGCGCGCCGGATCGACCAGGACCTCGGTGACGATGACCTGCGGATCGGCTCTGTCTGTTCGGGCAGCGATCCCGATTCCGATGCGCGTGTACTGCGGATCGATCAGGTTCCGGCGGTGTCCGGGGCTGTGCTCGATCCCGAAGTGCGCGGAGAGGGGCCCCGACGCGAGCCCCAGGTTTTCGCCGGCCGCCCGGTAGGAATACTCCCGGGCCTGAAGCCGCTGACCGACGGTCGAGCCATCCGGCGCGACGTGGGCGAAGAAGCCTTCGGACGACATGCGCTCACTGTACGCCTGGGCCACCTCGGTGACCCGCGGCTCCAGGGTCAGCGGCGCGACCCCGTGCGCCCTCCGCAATGCGTTGATCCGCTCGAGAATCCGTTCCCGGGCGACCTCCGGATCGGAGGGCTCCTCGTCCGGATCTCCCTCGCGCGGGGCGGTGTGTTCGCCCATGTCGGTGAACCACAGCGCGACCACCTCCGGACCCTTCGGACCCCGGCCGAGGACCTCCAGGGTGTGTCGGCCCTGGTGGGCGAACTGAACCCGATAGCAGAACCGACCCCGGCCCGCCTTCGCCGGCTTCGGCCGCTCCACCGCCCCGGACGGGAGCGTCACCCAGGCCTCCGGAGCCTCGAGAGGTGGCTCGAGCACGCCACAGAGCTCGCGGACACCCGGCTTCGGCAGCTGCCGGGCGAAGGGCTCGAGTCGCACCTGACGGTCGGTGAGGAGGACCACCACCGCGGAGGCCTTTCCCCGGACCGCCACGCCCACCCCGACGTGCGAGGCCGGCTCCGAACCCAGGTCTTCCCGCTCTCCCAGCTTCGCGATCGGGGCCTCGGCCGGAGAGCCCTTGAGGACCAGCGCCCGCGGTGAAGGATCCCACGCGCCCGCCGAGGAGACTGCTTCGGTGAGGGCGGTGAGCTCCGTCGCCTTGCGCGCGCCGACCTCCAGCGCCTGGAAGGCGACGGCCCGCGCCGCCTTGTCCAGCGCAGGGTCCCGGACCGGCGTGCGTCTTCCGACGCGCTCGAAACCCTTGGCCACATGGCGCGAGGCCGTGGCTTCGAGCTCCGCCGGTGTGGCGGCGAGCATGAGCGCGATCAGCGGGACAGCGAAGTTCATTTGGGCTCCACCGGGCGGTAGACGAAGCCCGTGATGGCACCTTTACCGAGCGCCTCGGCGAAGCGGCGGAGCAGGTCCGGCTCCTGGAGCTTCAGCGCCTGGGCACGGCGGGGAGAGTCCACCCGGACCACAAGGACCTTCCCATCGAGGGCAATGGGACGGGAGTGCAGGGCGGTCACCGACCCGACCACGTCCGCCCAGACAGGGGCGAGGTGCGAGGCATCGCCGGACTCACGGGAGAGCCGGGCGAGGACCTGGGGGAGAAGTCCGCGGAGGGCCGTCGGCGTGCGCTGGGCCATGGCGGCTTTGTACGCAAAATAGTCCCGGATTGCAGGTACTTCCGCCTGCTCGTTCACTTGACAATCAGGGGAGCGATCCGTTCAATGCCGGGCGCCTACGTCACCGTACAGGGAGTCGATCGCATGTCTTCAGAGAACCGTATGGCCCTATTGGCCGGGCTGGCGAGCGTGTTGGTGCTCGCTGGATGTCCCGGATCCGAAACCCCCACCCCCGATGGTGGCATCACCGGAGGCGAGGGCGATTCCTGTATCGACGACTCCGACTGCCCCGACAAGGATCTCTTCTTCTGTAACACCACCACCTCGACCTGCCAGCCCGCCTGTCGCAGCAAGGCGGACTGCAGCTCCAGCGTCCGTGGTGAGTTCGCGCTCGCGTACTGCGACAGCAACCCGCTCGGCTGCCAGTGTGACGAAGGCGCCTGCACCGCGTCGCTCTGCTCGGCGGACGCGGACTGCGGCGATGCGATGGTCTGCCGCGACGGCGCATGCGTGAACGCTCCGGATGTCTCCACCGTGGCCTCCTGCCAGGTCACCCCCGACTTCGCCCTGGTGAAGTCCGGTGAGCCCGTGCAGTTCTGGGTGTCCTTCTGGGATGCCTCCAACAAGCCCGTCGTCCTCCAGAATGCGAACATCACCTGGGCGCCCGAAGGCAACCGGGTGACCGGCAACGGGACCGGCACGACGGCGACCTTCACCGGTGGAACAGCGGGTGCGGCCGAGAACGCGGTGAAGGTGACCGCGGGCGGCGCGACGTGTTTCGCGAAGGTGAGCACCCTGGACAGCAACGTGCCGGCGGGCCAGATCCGGGTGACCGCGGTCAATGAGCTCACCGGCCGCCCAGTGGAGAACGCCGCCGTGCTGGTGAGTGAGGCCGCCACCGGTGCTCAGCTCACCACCGGCACCACCGGCAACACCGGCACCGTGAACGTGACCGCTGCCGGTGAGGTGACCGTGTCCGTGTTCCACGGCGACTACACCTACGTCTCGGTGGTGAAGTACTCGACCACCACCGGCAGCCGCGACCTGTTCTTCTCGCTGCGGCGCAATCTGGTCGACCTGTACGGTGGCTACAAGGGGACCTTCGACAACGTCCCGAAGACCGCGAACGTGCACGCGGGCATCGCCGCCATGTCCATCCCCGGATCGGCCATCGACATCTCGGTGGCTCAGTTGCTCGGCCACACTGTTCCCACCAACATCACCATCGGCAGCGCCATCAACGAGGAGGACGTACCGCTCCCGGCCGGCGCCTTCCTCGGCTTCACCGACCAGCAGATCAAGTCCGAGGTCTCGGCGCAGGGACTGGCGGGCGTGTGCACCTCGGCGCTCAACGGCATCACCGACGTCGAAGGCGCGATCCGCACGGGCAAGTGTGGAACCCGCAGCGCGTGGGCTCTCTCCGGCGACGTTCCGCTGGGCGATCTCCCGATCAGCGCGGTGACCGGCGGCGTGGACAACATCGACTTCGGTGCGCTGCTCTCGGACATCATTCCGGTGTTCAAGCAGTTCAAGTCGTCGATCGTCCGCGACGTGCAGTTCTCCCTGTCCGAGCCCGGCGGGACCGAAGGCGACCCGGACTTCAGCAACACGTCGCACTTCACCGCCGGCGTGAACCACACGTTCAATGGCCTGCCGCTCGGCTTCGGCTTCGTGGCCGAGGTCCCGACCCTGCCGAAGTTCCGGGGCGACTCCGCCGACGGCGTGGTCGTGCTCGGCGGCGCGGACGTGAAGGGCCGCGGCCTGATTCCGCTCGGCCTCGGCGCCGGCGTGAACACCGACGGCAACGACAAACTCGACAAGCAGGCCGAACTCTCGAAGGAGGGCCAGGTGATCATGCGCATGGCGCCGACCCACAGCGGCATCGAGGGCGCGCAGTACTCCCTCGTCGCCCTGGCCATGTCGCTGCAGAGCGTGAACGACGCGTCCGCGGGCCTCGCCGTCTCCGCGGTCCAGCACAAGCTGGCCAACAACAAGCTCGCCTTCGATCCCACCGGCAACGTCCCGATCGTCCTCCCCGCCGGCTTCATGAACTTCCCGGAGAACGCGAAGTACAACTTCACCGACACCCCGCAGCCGGGACTGGTCGGTCGGACGTTCAAGTTCACCACCAACCCCGACCTCAGCTCGGCGAGCCTGATCCGCATCCAGTTCACCGATCGCGGCGAACGGCGCTGGCACGTGCTGACCGATTCGGCGACCGCGGTGGCAGGGTTCGTGCTGCCGAAGCCGCCGTCCGGCTTCGGGGACCGCACCTTCTTCACCGGGTCGACCAGCGGGTCGCGCTCGCAGTTGCTGGTGCAGGCGATCAAGCTGGAGAACGGTGGCTCTGCGATCAGCCTGAAGAACCTCGTCGAGCTCAACGGCACCAACGCGAACCGCCTGGGTGACTTCATCACTGCGTTCTCGGTGATCGACTACACCCGTCCGGAGGTCGAGTGGGTCGAGCCGGTCGACGGCGCCACGATCGCGAAGGGCAGCCCGCTGAAGCTGGAGGTCTCGTCCTTCCGGATCGGCACCGGGGCCAGCGATGACGGCTACCTGAAGATCACCTTCACCGGCGGGTCCGGGTGCGACCCCATCGACATCACCACCGACGCCTCGCAGGGCAAGGGCGAGGTGAGCGCGACGCTGTCTCCGTCCTGCGCGGGCGCCGTGGAGATGACCGCCACGTTGCACGGCAAGGACAACCAGCCGATCGCCCCGGTGGCGTCGAGCCGGCTCGCAGTGACGATCCAGTAGTCAAAGTCACCGCAAGAGGTCTGCTTTTCGAAGGGGGAACAAT
>JBAWAM010000348.1:0-25490 GCA_049589315.1 Myxococcaceae bacterium | reverse complement strand
GGTCTCCGCCCACCCGGCGATGTCGCTGCGCCGCTGCGCCCACGGACGCTTGTAGGGCTCCAGCGGACGGTCGTCGACGAGCAGCCCTCGCGAGTCGAGCACGCAGATGCGGGCGTACGCCTCCTCGGGAGAGAGGCATTCGCGCATCATCCCCTGGTGGAGCGCCCACGCGACGCCGATGCCGCCGGCGCCCGCGCCATGAATCACGATGCGCTGGTCCGTCAGCGCCTCACCCCGCATCCGGCATGCGGAGAGGGCGCCCGCCAGGACCACCGCCCCCGTCCCCTGGATGTCATCGTTGAAGGAGGGGACCACCTTCCGGTAGCGCTCCAGGACGGTGAAGGCGGCGCCCTTCGCCAGGTCCTCCCATTGGATGATGGCCTCGGGCCAGCGCTGCTTCACCGCGTCGACGAACCGGTCGATGAACGCCAGATAGGCGTCGCCCGTGAGCCGGCGCTGCCGCGCTCCGAGGTACATGGGGTCCTCGAGGAGGTCTGTCCGATCCGTGCCGACGTCCAGCGTCACCGGCAGCGTGCGATGCGGGCTCACCCCGCCGGCGGCCGTATAGAGCGAGAGCTTCCCGATCGGGATGGCCATGCCCCCACAACCCTGATCGCCGATCCCGAGGATGGCCGAGGAGTCCGTGGCGACGATCATCCGCACGTCGTTGAGCGGATGCCGGGCGACCATCGCGTGGACGCGGGCGACGTTGTCGGGTGAGACGGTGAGGCCGCGAGGGTGCTGATACAGCGCGCTGAAGTGCTTCACGGCGTCGCCCACGGTGGGCGTGTAGACGATCGGCAGGAGCTCTCGCAGGTGCTTGCAGAGGACCGCGTAGAACAGCGTCTCCTGGCGTTCCTGCAGCGCGCGCAGGAACTGGTACCGGGTGAGGGGAGTGGGCGTCATGAGGAGCCCGCGCCAGGCCCGCTCGACCTGCTGCTCCAGCGTGTTGACCTGTGGAGGCAGGAGCCCCTCCAGGCCGAGCAGCTCCCGCTCCTCGAGCGTGAAGGCCGTTCCCTTGTTGGCGAGCGCCACCCGAAGGAGGGCGAGGCCTTCGAGCTGGACCTCCAGGTACTCCTGCCCTTCGGCGTCCTTCTTGATGTCGAACTCACGGCTCGAGGGAATCCACATCACGCGGCAATCTCCGAGTCGCTGCCGCTGCGTTCGGTGTCGGTGGCGCCGGCCGGAACCGACGCCTCTCCGCGCGTCATCGCGACCGCCCCGGTCCTCACCAGCTCGATGATTCCGTGGGACCGCAGGACGTCGATGAGCCCGTCGATCTTGCCCAGGGTTCCCGTGGCTTCGATGATCACGGAGGTGGGCGCGACGTCGACCGCGCGGGCGCGGAAGACCTCGCAGATCTGCAGCAGCTTCGGCCGCGACACCTCGTCGGTCCGGACCTTGATCAGCGCCAGCTCACGCTCCACCGGAGCCCTGTGCGTGACGTCCTCCACGTAGAGGACGTTGATCAGCTTGTAGAGGTTGGCCTCCAGGCGGCGGGCGGTGTCGTCATCCGCCTGGATCACGAGGGTGATGCGCGACACGAGCGGCTTCTCGGTGCGAGCGACGGTGAGGGACTCGATGTTGTATCCGCGGCGCCGGAACAGGGAGATCACCCGGTTCAGCACGCCCGGTCGATCCTCCACCCAGGTGATGAAGGTACGTGCAATGGGATTCTGCATGGCTGTGCTCCTTCAGCGATCTTGCGCTGTCTCGACGATGGGGCTGGGGCGGCGGATCATGGTGGCGAGGTCCGCTCCGCTGGGGACCATCGGGTAGACGCTGTCCTCTTGCTCGACGCGGAAGTCGATCACGACGGTCCCGGGTTCGGCGCGCGCCCGCGCCACCGCTTCGGGGATCTCCTCGCGCCGGGTGACGCGGAGTCCGAGGTGACCGTGGGCTTCGGCCAGCTTCACGAAGTCCGGGCTCCTGAGCGGTGTGGCGCTGTAGCGGCCCTCATAGAAGAACTGCTGCCACTGCCGGACCATCCCGAGATAGCCGTTGTTGATGATCGCGACGTTGACCTTCAGGCCCTCCTGCGCGCAGGTGGAGAGCTCGGCGGCCGTCATCTGGAATCCACCGTCGCCGACGATCACCCAGATATCGTCGTCGCGCCGGGCGAACCGCGCCCCGATCGCGGCAGGGAGTGCGAAGCCCATGGTGCCCAGGCCTCCCGAGGTGATCAGCTGCCTTGGGTAGTCGTGCTTGTAGTACTGCGCCTCCCACATCTGGTGCTGGCCCACGTCGGAGACGACGAGCGCCTTGCCGTCGGTGAGCCGCCAGAGATCGTGGATGACGTGCGCAGCGAAGAGCCGCCCGTTGTGGGGCAACGACTGGATGTCCCGGACCGCGGAGTCTCCCTTCAGCTCCTTGACCCGCTCGAGCCATTGCCGGTTCGGCCGCTGCTTCACCCGCGGAAGCAGGGCGGAGATCGTCTCGCGCAGATCGCCGACCAGGGGCACGTCGACCTTCACGTTCTTGTTGATCTCCGAAGGATCGATCTCCGCATGGATCTTCCGGGCGTGACGGGCGTACGTCTGGAGGTTCCCCGTCACCCGGTCGTCGAAGCGCATGCCGAGCGCAATCAGGAGATCTGCCTCCTGGATCAACGTGTTGACCCACGCCTCGCCGTGCATGCCCATCATTCCGAGGCTCAGCGGATGGGTGGCAGGGAAGCCTCCCAGCCCGAGCAGCGTCGAAGCCACGGGTACGCCGGTCCGCTCCACCAGCTCTCTCAGCAGCGCGCTCGCCTCTGCTTTGATCACCCCATGGCCCGCGAAAATGATGGGGCGTTCGGCGGCGTTGATCAGCTCGGCGGCCCGGTCCAGCTCGGCGGAGGAGGGGCGGTGGTTCGGGCGATAGCCCGGGAGTCGGATGGGACTCCGCTCCTGTTCGAGCTCCGTAAACGCCTGTTGAGCATCCTTCGTGATGTCGACGAGGACCGGCCCGGGGCGTCCGGACCGGGCGATGAAGAACGCCTCCCGCAGCGCGGGCGCGATCTCCTCCACCCTGGTCACCAGATGGTTGTGCTTGGTGATCGGAAGCGTGACGCCGGTGATGTCCGTCTCCTGGAAGGCATCACTGCCCAGGAACGGCGACGCCACCTGCCCGGTGATGCACACGATGGGCGATGAATCGAGCATCGCGGTGGCAATGCCGGTGACCAGGTTCGTCGCGCCCGGACCGGAAGTCGCCAACGCGACGCCCACCTTCCCGGATGCGCGGGCGTAGCCGTCCGCCATGTGCGCCGCGCCCTGCTCATGCCGGACGAGGACGTGGCGGACCGGCTTCCCGACCAGCGCGTCGTAGATGGGCATGATGGCGCCCCCCGGAATCCCAAACACAACCTCCACGCCCTGTTCGGCCAGGACATCCCAGAAGATCTCTGCCCCTGTTCGTTTCAACGCCGCTCTCCGCATGAAAAAGAAAATAAAAAACCCGCCGCCGGCTTTTTCCGGGGGCGGGTCGCTGGTTCCTTCCAGACTTCGGTCAGAACGGCGTCCCGCGCCCCGGGCGAAGAAGGCCCACGAGTACGAGAAGAAGGACGCCGAGGTTGAGAATGCTGAGGTGTACGACGCAGACGACCGGACGCACGAGCGAGGCGCTCAGAGAGGACACCGCGTGGCTCGAAACATCACGCATCCCGGTCGACATGGTTTTGTGCTTGTCGCCCGCTTTTGCCGTCACCGTCAACGCACGTTGCGGAATGTGACAGCTTGTGGATGTTTACATGCCCTCGAAGCCAATGCGGCTGCTGCCAGACGACAACGACCGACCCCACATGGCTTTCCTCGACCGAGGACACGAGTAGATCGCCATGGATGATCCTGATCACCGGAGCCACGGGGCACGTTGGGCGGAGGTGCGCGCAGATCCTCGCGGCGGATCACCTCCCGTTGCGGTTGATGGCGCGCGATCCTGCCAGGGCCGAGCGCCTGCCTGGTGCGGAGGTGGTCCACGGCGACTACGGCGATCCGCGCAGCCTCGATGCGGCGTTCTCCGGGATCGACGCCGCGCTCGTCGTCTCCGGTAGCGCCGAGCCCATGCAGCGCGCACGGTTGCACGCGAACGCCTTCGAGGCCGCCGCGCGCGCGGGCGTTCGCCACCTGGTCTACCTCTCGTTCCAGGGCGCCTCGCCGCACTCGAAGTTTCCCTACTCGCGGGATCACTTCGCGTCCGAGAAGGCGCTCGGACACTCCGGGGTGACGTTCACGGCGCTGCGCGACAACTTCTACATGGACCTGTTGCCGACGATGTTCGACGCCTACGGCATCCTTCGGGACCCCGGTCGCGGAGGAAAGGCCGCCTTCGTATCTCGCGAGGACGTGGCGCAGGTGGCCGCGGCGGTGTTGCGCAATCCGCCAACCTCGAGCGCCACCTGGAACGTGACGGGACCCGAGGCGCTCTCGCTGGAAGAGGTGGTGCACCGGCTGGCCGCGAAGGTCGGTCGCCGCCTGCACTACGTCCCAGAGACGGTGGAGGAGGGCCGCGCCTGGCGCTCGAAGCTGGCGTCCGAACCGTGGGAAGTCGACGTGTGGATCGGCTCGTATCTGGCGATCGCCGCCGGAGAGCTCGAGGCCACCAGCGACGCGGTGGAGCGGTTCACGGGCAGAGCGCCGCTGAGCTTCGACGCGTACTTCGACGACCGTCCGGAGCTCCTGGCGCCGCTGCGAAGATAAGCTGCTGACCGTTGGCAGGGGCGCTCACCTCTGGGATTCTCGGGCTCGGTCAACCGAGAGGGTGCTCATGTCCGGGAACGTTCGCTGTGGATGGGCGTGGATGCTGGTCGTCATGCTGGGCTGCGCCAACCAGAGCGAGCCAGGAGTCGGCGGCGATGGAGGCACATCCCCGGATGGCCGCCAGATCTCGTGGGATGGCACCGCGCAGTTCGCGTTGGCCACGTCGAGCATGAACGAGGGCGAAGGCGCTGCGACCGTCGAGGTCGTACTCTCCGCCGCTGCCCCCGGGCCGCTCTCGGTCGCGTACGAGATCGTCGGCGGCACCGCGTATGGCAGTGAGAGCGGGTACGCGAGCGTCGAGGACGGCGTGGTGTATGGGTCCGGTAGGGATTTCATCCTCGCGAGCGGGATCCTGGAGTTCGCGCCCGGGACCGCGTCCCGAACGATCGAGATCGCACTGCAGGACGACACCATCAACGAGGCAGACGAGACGGTGCTGTTGCGGCTGAAGGACCCGCAGGGCGTGACGCTCGGGGCGACGGCGGAACACACGGTCACGATCGTGGACAATGATCGCCCGGCGCTCGTGAGCGTGCTCGACCGCGGGGCTCTCGGCGACGGGGTGACCGACGACACGGCGGCGGTGCAGACGGCCATCGATGAAGTCTTCGCGAAAGGAGGCGGCGTGGTGCTGTTCCCGGCAGGACGCACCTACGTGATCCGGTCGGTGAAGATCTACCCGGGGATCACCTATCACGGTTATGGGGCGACCATCCGCCGCCCACCGATGCAGGACAAGTGGACGCGAACCTTCGAATCGGGCGACTACGCCACCCCGACCGACCGGCCCCTCATCGTGAAGGGGCTGACCTTCGACGGAAACAGCGCCGAGCAGGGCCCGTACGATGAATGGGAGCTCGAACAAGCCGCGCTCGTGGCCCTGTGGGGCGTGGACGACCAGCCACTCAAGATGAAGGCCATCGTGGAGGACTGCCTGTTCAAGAATGGCGTCGGGGATGGCATCCTTGCGTCGACCAACCTCGACCTCGTCGTCTACCGCAGCGAGATGCACGACTGCTTCCGGGGCGGAGTGGTCGTCGTCGGTGGCTACTCGACCGTCAAGGTCTTCGGCGTGCGGACGAAAGAGACCTGGTCACACTGGTGGGCCACCGGCCTCGACATCGAGGTCGACGGTGCGGGGTACGGCGGAAGCCATGGGGTCGACGTGCTGATCGATGGCTTCGACGCCGAAGGCGGTGATTTCGACATCGCGGCCGGCAATCCGTCGGACGTGCGCGTCTACCGGGCGCACGCGCGCAAGGGGGCCTTCACGATGTTTCAGGCCGGCGGAGAGGGATCGACGCTTCGGGTGACCGACTCGTCCTTCGTCCTTGCGAACAACGGGTACAACCTCGACCGCTCCGTCCTCTGGCCCGGCAAGACCTTCTTCACCAACGTCGAGTTCACCCTGACCGCGGGCACCGAGCCGCCGGGCGAGGCGCTCTCGCTGACCTGGGACATCCCGGGTTACGGGGTCCCGAGCTCGAACCAGCTCGTGCACTTCAAGAACTGCACCTGGAAGCTCGACCCGAGCCTGAAGGGGACCCCCGGACTCATCGCGATTGCGACCGGCAACGACGCCGCCGCCGCGGGCCACGAGCTCATCCTCGAGCGGTCCAGAATCCCCAGCGATTTCGAGGTCGGCGTTTACAGCGCCGGGAAGGTCACGCTGATCGAGAACGAGATCCTCTCTGCACAGCCGCTCGTGAGACCTTGAACCGGTCGGCGCCGCGCGCCCTGGCTGGGATTGATTGGCAAACAAAGGCCGCTTTGCGAGGCACGCGCGGAAGCGGGGCCTCTAGAGTCCGCGATCATGCGCCCGTTTCGAACCCTCCCGGTTCTCGCTGCGCTGGCGCTCACCGCCTGCGGCAGCCCGTCCGATGACAACGGCCCAGGACACCCGGACTCTGGTGCCTCGGACTCCGGGACGACCATCTCCGGCACACCGGACTCGGGAACGATCGTCTCTGGCCCGCCCGACTCCGGCACGCCGGACTCTGGTACGCCCGATTCCGGAACGCCTGACTCCGGTACACCCGACTCGGGCGCGCCGGACGCGGGAACCGATGAGTGCGATGCAGGCCAGCCGCCCTCCGTGTTGCCGACGCTGCAGGGAGGCTTCGTCACCGGCAGCGGAAGTCCCGCCTTCCCCGCGGGGGGGACCTTCGAAGGGACATTCGTCGCAACCTCCGCCACCGTCTACCTGGCGAGTCCGTTCGCTGGCGTCTGCGTTCCTTCGGGAGCGAACATCACCGGCACGCAATGGATCCGTGTCGAGGCGGACGGTGGCTATGCACAAGCGGTGGACCTGACCCTGAACGGTCTGAGCACCTCCTGCGCGGAGGGAGGGATGATGCAGCTTCAGAGCGCCAGCGTCGGTGCGGTGGCAGTATCCGCGCAGGGCGAGCTCGCCTTCACTCCGGTCTGTGGAACGGTGTTCCCCGCCCGCTTCGCCAACCCCAGCGCGGACGGCGGCGCACAGCTGCTGTTCACGGTGCCGGTGCCGATCGGCCCCACCAGCCTGAACGCGGACGTGCTGGTCGACCTGCAGCAGCTCGTCCCCTGAGGCTGGACCGGGCGCAATCGACACCGCAGGCCTGAACGCCCGATCAACCGTGTAGTGACCTGGTGTCGAGTGACTCGGTGCTGGTACCGCAACAAAGAGGATTCGATAGGTTCATGCCGCAGCTGCCGCGGCACCTGGCAGGCTTGGGTAGGCACGTCCCATCTTCGTTCGCGCCTTCTCGGCGGAGGTGCTCGCCCGGGGCGAGTTCCCGCAAACTGGTCAGATCTCTGATCAGTTTCGCGTTCGTCGACTCGCCGCCGCCTGCCTCGGATCAGCGCGAGCAAATCCGGGTGCTTACGCAAGGACTCGCGTTCCGCGGCGCAGGTTTTGGGCGCTTCGAGCTGCGGCTGTTCGCACAGATCGATCCACGTTCGTGGATGTGCTTGCAGACGGCTGTCGCTGCGCGCATGGGCGCGATCAGCGGCGGAACCTGGTCGTCGGTGGGCCTGATCGCAATGCGCTCGGGCGTGTGCTCAACCGCCGGCGCCTCCACCGAGCCTCGCGACCAGCGCATCGCCGACCTGGAGGCGCTCGTCTCCAGATTGCTCGCGCGCGTTGAGGAGCAAGACAAGAGGATCACCGCGCCCGAAGCGGAGCACCACGAACTCAAGCCCGGCCGTCTACCTCCCGGCGGAGGTCGCGGCGCACACGTTCGGAGCCAGATGATCCTGACGCTCGAACGCGGCGGCCACATCCGACGCACACCCGGAGTAGCTCGAAGCATCGAACTACTCGTAGACCCCGAGCGGCTGCCCGTGCTTCGTGAACCGATCAAAACCTCTGTGGAGAGGTACTAGACCCTGCGCGTCTTCGTCTTCTGGATCAGCCGCGCCGCCTTCTGCGGAGCGTTCTCACGCGCTGTGTAGACCCGGACGATCTCCTTCCGGACGAGCTCGAGGAAGCTCGAGGTGTCCGTGTTCGCCCTGGACGCGACGTTCTGCATCGCCAGCTTCATGTAGGCGGGGCGGTTGTTGTGGGTCTCCTGCACGAGCGCACGCAGCACGGGGGACGCGTTGTAGTGCGCAACCACCGCCGTCCCATGCGGCGCCACGATGGCGCGCCGCACTTCGTTGCTGACCTCCAGCGCGCGTCGGTATTCGACGATGATCGCGTCGAGGTCCAGGCTGGCCAGGTAGAAGCGGATGCCCCACTCGGCGGACCGGAGCTCCGCGGCGTGCGCCGAACCGACGATGGCCTTCTCCTTGTGAGTCGAGGAGAAGCTGTACGTGCGCGTCGGCTCGAGTTCGATGCCGTAGCGCCGGAACGCGTCGGGCGCCAGGGCGATCCACTGCTGGAGCTTTCTGTACTTGAGCGTCCACTGCATGAAGCCGACGCTCATGTAGGCGCTGTCCCAGCTGTTCAGGGCCGTCAGCCTCCCGCCGGTCTCGACGTTCGACGCGCGCTGGAGCATGTCGATGTCGTCGTCCGAGACGGTCAGGAGGTTGCGTCCGCGAAGCGTCATCGCCAGGTCGTCGACGAAGAGCCCGCTCGAGATGTACCGCTTGAAGCCCTGCTTCGCCGCGACCGTCTTCCCGAGCTGCTGGCGCTCGGGCGGGGTCAGGCCGGCTCGCTGCCACGACGCGCGAACCTGCTCCAGCAGCTCCTCTTCGAGCTGCGCGAGGTTGCCTCCCGCGGTGGGGCGCACGACTGCCGGCGCGGCCGTCGCAGCAGGGCCAGGCGCAGGCGTCGAGGATGTCGCCGTGGATCCGCTCCACCTCGACGCCGCACCCGACAGCGGCGCGAGATCCAGGTGGAAGTGCAGGATGAGGGGCGCGGGCCCATGCCAGTTCAGCCCAGTGACCCTTGAACCCGACTTCGTCGCGCTGCCCACGAAGATGACGTGCGCGCGGCCGAGCGCGCGGTTCACCACCTCCGCCACCGAGAAGTCGTTGTAGATGACCCGCCACTGTGCGCCCACGGCGGTCGCGGCGTCGTGCAGCGCGCGCAGGAACCGGATGGCCTCATCTCTCGGATAGAACCCGCGGTCGTCGAGCCCGTTGATGTAGAGGTCGAGCGAGAATCCGCGCCCGAGGAACCTCCCGCCGCCGTGGCGGGGATAGTTCGCCGCCTTCATGTAGCGGGTGTAGCGCCGCCGGAGCTCCTTCATGAAGCTGACCACCAGCGGGGCTACGGGAGACTTCCTGCTGTCCTGGACGAGATCGCTCGGCACGAGCGACACGGCCTCCGCCGGCGGCTCGAAGCGCCCCAGCGGTTGGACGCCCGGGACCCCGCGCTGGAACCCCATGTTCTCGCGCCGGCTCACCCTCCACGCGCGGCCGACTGCTTCGACCGTGTACTTCCCGGACCCGAAGACCTTGCTGTACCGACTGCGCGCGCCGTCGACCGTGGCGCGGTAGTCATCGAGCAGCCACTTTGTCATCGCCTCGGGCGTGGGCGTCCCGTTGCGCTGCCTGGACCACTCGGCCCCGAGCGTCGCGGCGAAGGAGGCGATCTCGGCGGGGACTCCGCCTGCGGCTTCGGCTTCCCAGAGCTCGAGGAGTGGCGTCTCGCCGATGCCGAGCTCCGCCTCCATCGCGAGATCGTCTTGTCGGAGCGACGCGCCCTCGTCCTCGAGGTCGGCCTCCGTCGCGTACTCAAGGGCCTCGAAGTCACCCTCGAGGTCCACCTCCGCTTCGCGGCTCGCCCCGCATTCGCGGCACAGGGCGGCCCCGGTCTCGGCCTCGAAGCGATCCTCGACCTCGCCGACGTACTCGTCGCCCTCCAGCTCTGCGTATCCCTCGAAGCGGTCCTCCGGCTCCGCCTCGAAGTCGGCCTCCCACTCGGTCACGCCGGGTTCTACCTCACTCAGGAACGGCTGCCGGGGCAGCTCGTTCAAGAAGGGCGACTCGAGCTCGGTCACCCCGTTTGTCTCCAGCCCTGGCGCCCCGTTCATGCCGGGTTCCGGAGCGAGGCGACGGTGCCGTTCGGCGTGACCGTCATCGTGGTGATGGAGGGGCCGGGGAGCTGCGCCGGCGAGACGACGTTGGGAAGGCCGCTGGTGCGCAGCGCCGAGGCCTTGAGATCGCGCCCGGTGACGATGCCCCAGTCGTTGACGATGCGGTCCATGATCCGCGCCACCGGCGACCAGGCGGCGTACAGCCAGGGGACGGTGGCCGCGCTGTTCAACATTCCGGACTCGATGAGCTTGAGCAGCGCCGACATGTCCTGCGCGAGCCGCAGGAACTCGCGGACGCGCGGATGGGCCGGGACGCCCACGCGCTCACCCAGCCGGATGAGGCGCTCGCCTTCGGTCGCGGCGTTCGCGTTCAGCAAGCGGACGACGGGCGAGTCGAACGACAAGGTCAGGTGGAACCACGACATCATCGAGACGATGACGAACTCCTCGCGACGGAGCTGGCCTCCCTGCTTGCGCAGCGTGAGCAGCTCGTGGAGCAGTCCGCACATCCGGGCGATCTCCGCGGGGTCGGTGGGGTTCGTGCCGATGGCATTCGCCCGGTTCACGCGGGCCACCCACACCGAGCTGAGCAGCGCCTCGAAGACCCGGATGAAGTCGCGGTTCGCGGCCTCCGGCTTCTCGTAGGGGTACGGTCGCCCGTCCTCGGTTCCGTGGTTGAGATCGAATCCGAACATGCGGAAGTACGCGTTGCGCCGAACGCCGCTGAAGTCCGGCCGGACCTGCGAGACGACGTTGGCCACCGGGAACGAGGTGGTGTCGCGCATCCAGAGGTCCTCCGCCGTGCGGACCCACACCATGGCGGGATCGGCGCCGTTGGGCGGTGGCTTCAAGCGCTCGCCGATGGCGAACTCGCGCACGACCTTCCTGAAGATCTCGAACGCGCGCGTGTTCTCGACGAAGTACGCGTAGATGAGGTGATCCCAGGGCGCGGTGAACGGAAGACCCACGGCCGGCAGCGCCAGCGGCAGGCCGTCCATCGGAGCTCCGTTCCCTTCGTTGACGAACACGCTGATCGGCATTCCCGCCGCGGGAGGCGGTGGGTCCGCAGCGAGCAGCTCGTGCTCGACCCAGGCGCGCTCCATCGTGCGGGCGAGGACGTACGGGTGCGCCGCGAGGACGGCGTTGGCGTTGTTGGACCCGAAGGGGAAGGGGGCCTTGACGTTGGCCGGGAGAGCCGCGTCGAGGTTGCCAGGGAAGAACTGGGCGAGCTGACGAAACACGGGAACGCTCCTTACGTGCGGCTGTTAGTGGGTTGGTCCAGCGGACGAGTCCCAGTCGAGCTTCGATTCGTCGAACTCCTCCGCGCGCAGCGCCGTGAGCAGCTTGCGGGGGATCTCCTTCACCGGCGGCAGGTCGGGTGAGTCGCCAAAGCGCAGACCGGTGGTCGCGGCGAGCACCTCGAGCACAGGACGCGCGTACTGCTTGTTCTCGCGCGCCAGGCCCTCGCGAGGATCCTTGATCGCCGCTTCGATCACCTCCTCGAGCTTCCTCACCTCGGCCTCGGGAACGGTCGGCAACGCCTCGTACTGCCGTTCCATGCTCCCGTGATTGCCCCGGCTGCGAAGCTGGGCAAGCTCGCTCCGGAGCACTGCGACCTGTTCTCCGAGCCTCTTCACTTCCTCGTCCGTATTCATGCCTGGACCTCCCTTCATGCGGCCTCCCGGGCGGGAGAGCCGAGCCTCGTCATCCATGCCTCGGTCTGCTCGACGATCTCCGAGGTGCGTTCCGGCGCGAGCGCGGCCTTGAGCCCGGCGAGCGCGACCAGCCGGATGCTCTCGGTGCGCAGGTAGTGCGGCGAGCGATACAGCGCGGGGCCCGCGACGCGCTCCAGCTCCAACAGCCGGTCCGGACGCGCGCGTGTCGGGTCGACGAACCGGGTGATGGGGGCGCCACCGAAGCCCGGCATCGGCGAGAGGAGACACACCTCCGCGATGCGGGGGAGCGCGTGGAGCGAGCGGACGAAGAAGCCGCGGCGGCTCGCGGGGATCGATCGAAGGGGATACGCCGAGCGCCACGCCCGCGACATCTCGTCCCACGGCCCCGCGCCGAACCACCGCTGGCAGAGCTGGATGTTGAGCAGGACGCGGAGCGCCGGGAGCGGATGCGGGTCGCCCGGGAGCTGCTGGAAGACCGCGTCGACCTCGCCGGCCACGACGTCATACAGCGCGACCACCGCGGCGTAGCCGGTGTGGACGAAGGCGAATACGTCCGCCGCGATCTCGGAGGCCCAGCCACACCAGGCCTCGGCCAGCTCCGGGTCGCTCTGGAGCGCGCGCCCGAGCGCCTCGCGCAGCGCCTCGTTCCAGCCGGTGAGGTGCGCCACCTGGTGTCCCGCCTCGTGGAGCAGCGCGGTGGGGCGCAGGAGGCTGTGACGCGTGAGCTTGATCGCTGCCACCGGGCTCAGCGTGGTGCCGTCCCACAGCCGCAGGTTGGCGCGGAGGATGGCGGCGCCCAGCCCCCGGTCAACGTAGCTCAGCGCCGGAGGCACGGGCTTGCCGAGCGGCACCAGCACGGCCTGCATGGCCCGGGTCGCCAGCAGATCGCAGGAGCGCAACAGCGCGGCCAGCTTCGGGCTGGAGCGCGTGTTCACCGCGTCTCCATAGAAATCCAGCGCCGTCTCGACCCGGGTGAACCGCGCACGGAACGCGACCACCTCGGCGCGCAGCCGTGCGCTGGCCTCCGGCGCGGGGTTCTGCGACAGCGTCTCGAGGAACCGCAGCCGAAGCTTCAGCTCCTTGACGCCGTCGAGCAGCCGCCCGCGCAGGGTGGTCCCGAGGTACTGCTCGAGCGCAGCCCACGCCTCGGGCGAGGCGAAGTTGTCGAGGTCCTCGAGGCGCTCCACCGCGTGGCGCCAGTGTGAGAGCTGGCGCCGCGCCTGGAAGGCCAGTGCATCGGCGGATGGCATCACGCGGGGTACCCGGGGACGACCTGCACCGACGCTGCGGGGGCGCCCTTGAACACCGATCCGAGGTTCGAAAGCGGCAGCCCGCCCCTGCCTCGAAGCTGGGTGCGGAGGAGGGAGAAGCCCGGAGGGCTCTGCAGCGTGATGCGCACCGTGACGCCGTCCGCCGGCTCCTGCACCGCGGAGACGAAGCTGGCCGCGTGCTGCTGCAGGTGGTCTGCGATCGCCTTCATCGACCAGTCGGAGACCTTTCCGGAGAACTGCTCCAGCACCACGGTCCCGACGCGCTTGAGGGCGCCGCCGAGGAAGCCCTCGCCGTCCACGGACTCGTGGAGGATGCGCACGCGGCCCCGAACCTCTCCGGAGAGAGCGGAGCGCACGCCGTTGGAGACGAGCTCCTTGAGCGCGCCGAGGACGGAGCCGACGCCGGCACCCCCATTGAGTCGCTGCGCGATCGACTGCGCCTGTCGCTCGGCGAGGAACACCGAGAGGCGCAGCTCGTTCTTCGGGAAGTCGGCCACGACGTCGACCCCGCCTGCGCGCGCCAGGGGGCGCGACGGCGCGCCCGGGATCTCCAGGTAGAACACCCGCTGCCCCACCGCGAGCTGGCGCGGGGTGGCGGTGAACCTGCCGGAGACGTCGCGTCCCAGTCCGGGTTCGCGGAGGAGCGAGGCCGCGTTCTGCGCCGTGAGCGGATGGAACAGCGCCCAGGCGCCTTTGCGCCCGGCACCGAGGCCCGCGACCCCCCTCTCGGCACGAACGATGCGACTGATCCAGGTGCCGGGGACCGCTTCGTAGAGATGAACGCGCGCGCGCACCGGGACGTCCAGCCGGAGTCGGTCCTTGAGAAACGCCTCGAGCGTCGTCCCCCCGAACGTCTTGATCGATCGCGCCAGGTCCGGCGTGAGCTCCACGTCGAACACGCGCGTGTATTTCTTGTAGCCGCCCTTCGGGAACATCACCCAGGTGCCGCCCGCCGTCGTGCTCTCGCGCTTGTCCTCATTCAGCATCTGCTGAGGAAAGTGCGCCGCAGCCGCGCGGTTGAACGCGTCTGCGACCTCGGCTTCGAGGAGTCGGCTGTCGTCCAGCACCTCGTCGGACGCTTCGCTCACCCGCCGCACCACGTCTTCGATGGTGGAGGCGATGGCGTGCGGTCCTGCGGCCGCCTCCTGCTCCGGCGCTTCGAGCGACATCAACTTCATGCCGGTGTCGACGATGGCGCGCGACAACGCGGGCGTGGCCTGCGGGCCCACGAAGCGGCCGATGAGCTGGCCCACGAGCCGCGCGAGCGTGGAGACCACGCGCGGGCGACCGAGGAGCCTGATCCCCAGGCGCAGGGCGGGGAGGACGGCCGGGATGAACTGCTCCACCGCCGGCCCCGCGCCCTCCGGCTCGGCGTGTGAGAGCTCGGAGACGAACTGCGCGCGCGCGGCGTCGAGCTGGCGGACGTCGCTTCCGATGGGCGCCGTCCGCTCGAAGTCTCCGGAAAGCTCGAGGAGCATCAGCTCCTGCGGGGCGCCCTCCGCGGCGAACATGAGCTGCACGACGGCTTCGTCGAACTCGCGCTGGATCAGCCCCGGGTCGGCGGACGCCTCGTGGTCCGCGCTCGTCTCGGCCTCCAGGCCCACGTTGCCGGCCAGTCGCTTCGCGAGCGTGGATGCCGCGGGACGAAGCGCCGGCGGGAGCTTGTCGAGCGCCATCTGCAGGACCTTCTGCAGCAGCGGCTTGACCAACGCCTTCAGCTTGCCGAGCAGCATGTGCACAGGCGAGAGCTTCTGCGCCAGCGCGATCCCCTTCTTCGCGATGCCGGCGGCCTTCTGCACCACGCCCTTCGCCTTCTTCACCAGCTTCTTGAAGAACTGCTCGAACACCGGCTCCAGGGGGCGCCCCGGCTGCGCGGCCTCGTCCACCAGCCGTTCGAGCTCTTCGTCTCCGAGGCCTCCCACCGGTCTGCGCGCGAACGTGCCGGCGAGGTTCTCGAAGAGCTGCTCCGACTCGGCCCGCAGCGGTTCGACCCAGGCTTCGAGGAGTCGGTCCGCGGCGTCGGCACCGCCGTACGTGCGGGGACTCCGATCGGCGATCGCCGCGGCTTCGTGCGCGAGCTCGTAGAGCGCCTCGTCGAACTCGAGGTCGTAGAGCTCCCCGAGGGTGGAGCGGACCTCCTCGGCGTCCGGGTTCACGCCTTCGAAGAGCGTCTCCTCCGCATAGGCATTCAGGAACGGCGACTCGACCCGAGCGGGCGCGGCCGTGCCACCCGGGCTCCAGACGAAGGCCTCGAGGAACGGGCTCTCGATGTTGCGGGTCGCCTGTCCGTCCGTCCGAGTCATCGCCATCTCCTTGCGAGGGGTTTCGGGTAGGGGCGGACTGTCCGATTGGAGCTCCTCGGGTGTCGATAGTCATCGAGTTGGCGCATTGGGTTTTGCGCGCCCTCACGTGGGCATGGAGGATTCGTGCGCGATTCACGGGGGGAGGGACATGAAGACGCCGTCGGATCTGAAGGGCAGCATCTTCCGAATCGGTCGTCGCGAGTTCGCGATGCTCTGGTGGGGCCCAGGCGAGCTGTCGCTCCCCTCCGAGCTGTCGGCGGCGGAGGCCGAGGTCGTCCGGGGCGCCCTCGCCGGGCTGAGCAACCTGCAGATCGCGGCGCAACGCGGGACCGCGACGCGGACCGTGGCGAACCAGCTTGCGAGCGTGTTTCGCAAGATGGGTGTTCAGTCACGCCATGAGCTGCACGCGGTCGCGCGCGGGCGCAGGGGTGCTTCGTGAGCGCACGCGCGCTGGATGGTGCGTTCGCCGCGATCTTCGAGCCGGCGGTGGACGAGCATCAGTGGTGGGAGGCGGTGCTCACTTCGCTGGTGAAGCCGATGCGCGCAACGTTCGGCCTGGCGTATGCGTGGCGCCAGCTGCCGGAGGTCCCTGAGAGACTCTCCACGGTTGGAGACGAAGCCGCCGCGGCGGCGCTCTCGACCGCGATCTTCCCGCTGCCGTGGCGTTCGTTCCTGGCGCTGCACCGGCCCAGATCAGGTGTCGGCCGGCTCGAGCGGCAACTCCCCTTGCTTCCGGCTGAGTTGCGAACCGGGCTGGTGGAGGCGCTCGACACCGAATCGGTGCGCACGACCGAGGTGTTCGTTCTCGCGCCACGAGCGACGAAGCGACAGGGCATCGGGCTGCTGCTGGGTACGCCGCGCGCGTCCATTCCTGGCCCACGTGCCCGCGCCACGCTCCAACAGTTCGTGATGCACCTGTCGACGGTGCTCGCGCTGAATCAGGTGCTCGCCCGCCAGGGAATCGAAGACAGGCGGCGGACGCCGGCGCTGGTCGAGCACCGGCTGTGGCGCGAAGTGTTCGAGGGGAAGTGGGCTGTGCTGCGGACCGAGCGGGGTGAAGGGGCGAACAGGATGCTCCTCGTGCGCATCCGGCGCGCGCAGGGAGTGGATCCTCGCGCCCTCAGCGCGAGGGAGTGCCATGTGCTGGAGTTGACCCTGGAGGGGCGCGCGAACAAGTGGATCGGATGGCGGCTCGGGCTCGCGACGGCGACCGTCGCCTCACACCTGAGGACCGGGATCGCGAAGCTCGGGCTCCGGTCGCGCAGCGAGCTCTTCTCGTTCTTTGGTGCAGTAGGGCCGGAGTGACCACCGGGGCAGGGTGGGGCGTCAGGGCGCCAGCACGTTGGTGGGCCCACTCACCATGAGGGTGTAGCCGCCGGCAGTTCCCGCGTAGCGGTTCACCTTCAGGAAGTACGTTCCCGCCGACGGAACGCTGTACGACCCCGTCTCCGGGTTGTTGCTCGTGTAGCCGCGCGCAACGTGCGTGGTGAGATTGCCCTCCCGGTAGAGGTGCCAGTCCAGGTCGGCCTCGTTGGCGATGTCCAGCCGCACGGTGACGGTGCCCGCCCCGGTGGTGGTGAAGCGGAACCAGTCCACGTCGGTGCTGGAGGAGAGGGTGGCGGACACGGCGTTGCCATTGCCCACCTCGCCGTCTGCGCTGGCCGCGCTGTCGTTGTCCTCCGATTCGACGCTGATGGAGGTGCTGCCCTGGGGAGGGGGGCTGGACGCATCGCTACCGAATGCGGCGCCGTCCACCCGCGTCCCGGGCGAGGCCGCGCTGCTGCTCACGCTGGTGTGGAGCACCAACGGAGCCCCGGCAAGCCCATCGGTGGCGCGGTTCATGGACACCCCGTCGCTGGACGCCAGCGAGGCGCCATAGGTGAGGGTGTCCACCACGCTGCCGTCCGCGCGGCGCAGGGTGACGCTGTCGCTGCTGTTGGACAGCCCGAGCGCGCCGGTGGAGGCGGTGTTGCCGAAGACCACCCGTGCCTGTCCTGCGGCGAGCGAGCTGCCGGGGGCGAAGGTGTGTCGCACCGATGCCGAATCTTCCAGCGTCCACCCAGCCAGCGACACCGCGCTGCTGCCCGCGTTGACGAGCTCGATGAACTCCGCAGCCGGGTTGCTGCCCGGCTCGTTGGCCAGCACCTCGTTGAGCACGACGCTGCCATCGGTGTCCTCATCGCCACCAGAGACGACGGCGGTGACGGTGAAGGGCGCATCGCTCGTGTCGCTGGTCAGCCCCGCCGCATCGCTCACCCGCACCCGCGCCGACGTGCTCGCCGTCGAGGGAACGGTCCAGCCCACGGCGCCGTTGGAGGCCGACACGTTGGAGGCCACGGTGGCCCAGGTGCTTCCATCCAGCGTGTACTCCACCTTCACCGTGGACACGCCGCTCGACGTCCAGGTGAGGGTCTGGCTCGAGCCGCCCGCCCACACCTCGCCGCCGTTGGGCGCAGTCACCCGCACGCTCGCCGTCGGCTGCGTGTCTGCCGGGATGCGGAAGTCCTTGATGACGGCCATGTGCTGCATGTAGCTGGCGCCGCTGTCGCCGGACTGTGCGGGGGAAATCTCGGCCAGGGATGAGTAGACGCGCGTGTCCACCACCAGCCCGGCCGGGAAGGTGCTGCTGCCAATGACGGTGGGCACCTGCCAGGGCTTCAAGTCCGCATCCACCAGGACCCAGTCGTACGGCTCGTTGCGCCTGGCGTTGGTGTTGTCGTTGCCGTTCTTGTCGGCGGGCCAGGGGCCGCTGGTGCTCACCACCTGGGAGAGGGTGCCGATGCAGGACTCGCCGCGGCTGCCGGTGTTGAGGTCACCCCCGATGACGAGGTAGGCGCCCGCGGGGACCTGGGCCTTGATGAACTGCACCAGCGCCCGCGCCTCCGCGTTGCGCTCGGTGGAGTTCGTGGTGAGCAGGTGCACGCTCACCGCCCACAGGTCTGTCGGGCCAGGCACGTCGATGCGCGCCCACGCGAAGTCGCGGTTGGACACCCTGGGGTCGTCCCACTCGCCCGAAGCGATAATGGGCCAGCGGCTGACGACGCCGTTGGGAATCTGCGCCCCGGCCTCGCGGCTGTAGTGGAACTGGGTGCCGAAGGCGGTGTCCACCCAGGCGCGCAGGTCCGCGGCCGAGTTGTTTCCGACGTTGAACTCCTGCAGCAGGACGATGTCCGGGTCGGTGCCCTGGAAGATGCGGGTGCCGTGGCCCGGATCATAGGACTGCTGGGTGCCACTGGTGGTGTTGGCGGCCATCACCCGCAAGGCCACCTCGCCCAGCGCCGACTCCCCTCGGGCCAGCGGCTCCCCGCCTTCCTCCTCCGTCCCCGCGGGCACTCCACCGCACGCAACCTGCAGGCTCACAATCGCAATCAGCGCGAGAAAATGACGGGGCGACGGACGGCGCATGCGCTGCTCTCCTGGGCCAGGGCGGAAGCACCGGTCACCTGTAATCACCAGGGCGGGTGCGAGTGCTGGTGCCGTGTAGAGCCGTTTTCAACACACGACAAGCAACGCCCTTGTCACGGTAAGGACTGGGCATTGCGTCGAAACCATCGCTCAGGGCACCAACAAGGGGAAACAGCGCACAAGGCACCACGAGCTCGATGCTCAGCCGGTTGTGCACGTGAGCGACAGCCGGGTGTCCGTGGCATGATTGACAGGGTATGGGCCGACCTCGCCTACCGTCGAGATCCCTGGTCAACAGTGCACTCGCCGGTCTTGCGCTCTTGTCGTGCATCGTCTGGGGAAGCGTCTTCGTCGGCGCCTGGCAGCAGATTGGGCAGCCCTTTGCCGGCTTCCGCTACGGGACGGTGCTGCGGGTGTCGCCGTGGAACGAGTCGAGCTGGAACGGGATCCAGCAGGGCCTGGTCACCCACGATCTCCTCGTTGAAGCCAACGGCCAGTCCCTGCACTCGGCCGACGAGCTGACCCGCCTGGTCCAATCCGTTCCGGTCGGGACCCCGGTCCGCTACACCTACGATCACAAGGGCAAAGCCCAGACGGTCTCGGTCGAAACCCAGCGCTTCGGCTTCACGGATTTCGCCCTCTCGTTCCTGCCAAGCCTGTTGATCTCCGGCACCTTCCTGCTGATCGGGATCGCTTCCTTCCTGATCCGGCCGGGCAATCCCGCCGCCCGGGCCCACCTGCTGATGACGCTGTCGTTCGGCATGTTCCTCACCCTGGGGATCGACAACGACACGAACCGGTGGTTCGACACGCCGTGGTTCTCTGCCTTCAGTCTGGCGTGCTTCCTGCCCGGAAGCAGCCTGGTCCACCTGGCCCTGACCTTCCCCAGGGAGAAGAGGCTCCTCCTCGGATGGCCTTCCGTGGCCAGCGTTCCGTATGTCCTGGCCTTCTTCATTGTCATCAACCTCGGTTGGCTGGAGGCCTGGGTCCCGCGATTTCTGCTCTTCGCGTTGTGGACGGCCATCGGTTTCGTCTGGTTCTTTGCCAACCTGATCAGAGCCGTCGTCAGACCGGTGGATCCGCTCGCGGAGATTCAGGCCAGGGCGGTGCTACTGGGGGCGAGCGTCGCCTTCCTCCCCGGAGTCACGACCTACTTCTTTCCGGTGATCTTCGGAGATGCGTTCGGGCTCTCCAGTCTGCCCCTCCGCATCGCCACCCTGTGCACCATCCTGTTCCCGCTCTCCATCGGATACACGATCGTCCGGCACCACCTCTTCGACATCGAGTTGGTGATCAAGCGGACGCTCAGCTACGGCCTGGTCACCTGGGTATTGGGCGTTCTCTACTTCGGGATCCTCTGGGCCCTGGGTTTCCTGCTGGGCGAGTCCTCGCAAGCGGTCAACGCGCTCGCGACCGCGATCGTCGCGCTCCTCTTTGCCCCCGTGCGCGACAGGACCAAGTCCTGGGTCGATCGGCGCTTCTTCCGAAGGAGCTATGACTTTCAACAGACCGTCACGAACTTCGGAGAGCGATCGCGCGAAAGCCTGGGCACACCTCAGCTCCTGGGCCTCTTCACCGACGAGGTCAACCGGGCGTTGCAGCCTGATTTCATCGCCATCCTGACCCGCCCGGAGGGGATTCATGACCTGGTCCTGGTCCACTCCCAGGGCCTCGAGACAGATCAACGGCTCGTCATTCCCGCGGATCGCGTCCTCAGTGCCCCAGGTCTCGAGGCCAGCGCGATCCTCCGTGCCGCGGGCAAAGAGCTGGGGATCTTGAAGAACGCCCTGTGCTTTCCCCTGCGATTCAAGGGCGAGCTGGTCGGGTGCGTGCTGATCGGGCCGCGGAAGTCGCAGCTGGACTATGGGGAGCAGGATCGGTTGCTGCTGCTGAACCTCACCCAGCAACTCTCGATGTGGATCAAGAATGCACAGCTCTTCAGTCAGCTGTCCCGCCGCGCGGCCGAACTCGAGCAACTGGTGAAGCGGTACGAAGAAGCCAACGTGCAGGCCATGACCGATCCGTTGACCGGCCTGAACAACCGCCGGGCCTTCCAGAATCACCTCGGCGGAATGGTGGCGGAGGCGCGACGGTCCCGGAGGCCCCTCTCGATCATTCTCTTCGACATCGACCACTTCAAACGCTTCAACGACACCTGGGGCCACGCGGTGGGGGATCAGGTCCTCTCCACTGTTGCGCAGGTCCTCAGCGACGCCACTCGACTCTCAGACATCTCGGCTCGCTGGGGCGGTGAGGAGTTCGTCGTGGCCCTGCCCGGCACGGGAACGAAGGAAGCGTTCATCGTGGCGGAGCGGATCCGCACGTGCGTGGCCGCGGCCTCGCTGATGGACACGGAGGGGCGACTCTTGCCGCCCATCACCGTCTCGCTGGGGCTCTCTCTGCTTCATCCCGAGGACGACGGGGACAGCGTGATCCATCGGGCCGATCGCGGCCTGTATGTGGCGAAGTCCAGCGGCCGGAACCAGGTCCAGACCGTCGAGGATGCGGAAGGCGCCGCGTCGGCTTGAGTCAAAGCCGCGCACCTCGTGACGGATTCGCGGGGCACGCTCCAATGCTGGGGATCAGGGCAGCAGCTCGGCGGTCAGCGTGAACGAGGCCACCGAATAGGGGTGGAAGCCCTCGACGAGGATCGTCAGCGCCTGGCCGGCGTTGACCGGCACCTCGACCTGCTCGATGTCGTAGACGCTGGAGCATGCGAGCTCGGTCATCGTCGAAGGCGCGCCGCAGCTGTCGAAGACGGCGAGGACGAGGTCGGCAGCGTTGACGTCGTCGGGGTCGAGGCGGAGACGGAGCGTGCCTGACGACGGCGCGGTGTAGCGGAAGAGGCGGTCGGGGCCGCTGCCAAAGATGCTGTTGGCGCAGCTGGTCTTGTAGACCGCGGGCCCGCCGGTGTTGTCGCCGGTGGCGCTCGTCGTGAGCGCGGCGGCCTGCGCGCAGTAGACGTCGTGCTCGATCGCGCCGCAGTCGCCGCGGCAGCCGTCGTTCGATGTCGGGACTCCCGGACTGGGCCTTCGCTCAATCCGGGAGCCACCTGCGTGAACGGCTACTCCGTCGGGGTGGGCGGGTTCGTCTCAGGGTAGACCTGACCCTCATCCATTCCGGCGCCCCCGGTGCCGGCGCCGCCCATGCCGCAGTTGAGCTTCCTCTCGAGGGTACGGCTCGCCACCGTCACTTGCTCGATGTCATTGCTGATGAGCTGCTGCGCCTCGGCGACGGTGGCGCTGTTGGGGATTTTCTGCGCGTCCGACTGAAGCCGCTCCACCCTCGTCCGGACCTGGTCGGTCTCGGGTCTGGCCACCTTCGAGGCGGCCTTCTCGAACTTCTTCAGGTCCTCCCGGGCCTGTTTGGTGTCCTGCTTGATCTGGCCGACGGTCGTTTCGGGACCGACGGACGCGAGGCTGTCGACCGAGGTCCTGAACTTCGAGAGATCGTCGCACGCCTTCTGTTGCTCGGCGCTCGCCTTGTGCTCTTTGTGCTCTTTTGTGCCCTCGGCGAAGGCCACTCCGGACAGGGCCAGGACCGCTGCGCCCACCCTCCACACTCCGCTCTTCATGACTGCCCTCCTTCGTCCTTCCGCACAACGCGGACCGATGGAGGGTGTGCCTCGTTCTCCGCAGCGGCACGACGCGGCCGGCCGTTCGCTCTCTTCGGGGCAGAAACGGGACGGGCAGGCAGACCCGCGGATGCCCTTCCCGCTCTCCCTTGAGGCGGCGGGCCGGGCGAAGCGGACCGAGCTTGTGGTTCCAGGGCGGAATCCGGACCTTGCTCGTGCGTGAAAAACGAGAGGAACTGCGATGCCAGACCTGGAGCTCAACAGACCGCCGGCTCAAACAACGAAGATGGGTTCGATGGCGTGGGGCATCACCTTCACGCTCGGACTGCTCCTGGTCGCCCTGGGCGTCTTTGCGATCGCGGCCTCCGGCACCACTGGGCTCGCCACGGTCTTCCTGTTCGGCGCCATCCTGGCGGGATCGGGCATCGTGCAGATCGTGAACGCCTTCGCCAACCGCAAGGAAGGCAGGTTCGCCCTGCAGTTGCTCGCCGGCGTTCTCTCCGCCGTGATCGGCGTGCTCATGTTCATGAGACCGGTCGCCGGACTCGCCGCCGTGTCACTCCTGATCATCGGGTACTTCTTCGCGAGCGGACTCTTCTATTCCGTCACCTCGATCGCGGACCGGTATCCCAGGTGGAGCTGGGACTTCGCCTACGGGCTCTCCGCCATCGTCCTGGGCATCATCGGCCTCACCCAATGGCCGATCACCGTCGCCTGGCTGGTGGGAACGCTGATCGGGCTGGAGATCCTCTTCCGCGGCGTCAACCTCATGTCCTCCTCGCTCCTGGTCCGGCGCGTGTCCCGCCGCGCGCTGGTCTGACTATTCGATGTCCTTGATGACCTCGAACGCCTCGGCGTACTTCTTCCTGATCTGAAATCCCCGGTACTGGGCGCGCCCCCGGATGCCATACAGCCACCACTCGCCATGGCTGTGCATCTGAGACACATGCGCCTTGATCGACTCGATCTTCTTCTCGATGGTCGGCGTGATGTCGATGTACTTCTGCGCCATGAACGAGCGCCCCGTGATGCCGCCCGGGATGGTCTGCTCGTACATGTAGACGCTGCAGGAGTTCTTCCTCGACGCGGCGATTGTGGCGTTGGCCACCACCTGGTGGTCGTTGTGCGAGTCGTGGATCCAGTGCGTCATGATCAGGTCCGGGCCGAAGTCGGAGATGGCCCGATCAAAGAGTTGCACGACGGAGCGGTTGAAGATCATCTGGTCGGGCGGGATGTCGAGGCACTCGTGCTCCACGCCGAGGATTCGCGCCGCCGCCTGCGACTCCTCGAGGCGGACCTCATGCTTCGATGGGACGACTGTGTTGACAATCCTCACCGCGTGTCCCTCCGCGGCATACTTCGCGAGGGTTCCTCCACAGCCGACCTCTGCGTCATCGGGATGCGCTGCAAAGACCAGGATTTTCATGACGACCTTCCCCTTCCACTGCTGGAAACAGAGAGAATCTCTCGCGCCGCAGGCCCTTCGTTGAAGACGAGGTCGAGAGCGCAGAGATTCGGGATGAAGGCCTCTCCGAGCTGTCTGTAAACGGGAGGGGCGAAGTGGTGGTACTCGAGCGCGATGCCACTCCGGGCGAAGGCCTCCTCCTCGAGGTACTTCTTCGAGCTGGCGCCTGCGAGATAGGACGTCGCCCCCACTGCCCGGAGGATGTCGATGATGGCATCCGTGCTTCGCAGTGACCTGTCGAGAGGAAGCTCGCTCGCGCGAACGATCTGGCCCTTCCATCCGAAGAAGGCCAGGAGCTTGCGGATGATGGGAAGGCTCATGTCCGGAAGGACGTCGGGCTCGGCCGAGTAGATCTCCTCCAGGTCCGGCCCCAGCGCGGCGAAGTGCGGCGCCTTCTGATAGGCGCCCTCGAGCGTCTTCCAGTGCTTCTCCCGCCAGGGAGTGGAGTTGTTCACCCTCGCCTCGGCGATGGGCTTGAAGTGCGAGTCGCGGGTGATGGGCACGGTCATGAAGATCTTCGCGTTGTTCGTCTTGATGAGGTTCCGGTTGTCGAACCTGCTGCGGACGAACTGAGCGGTGTCGTAGACGACGTAGCCGTCGCACTGGAGGATCTTGTGGAAGAAGCCTGCGTTCGGCAGGTAGTTCGGCTGATGGATGGTGACTCTCATCGGAGGACCTCCAGGACCGCATCGATGACGGTCTTCTGCTCGGCCGGCGTCATCTCGACGAACATCGGAAGGGCAACGACGCGCTTCGCCACGTCCTCTGCGTTGGGATACATGCCCGGACGGAAGCCGAACTTCCGCCGATAGATCGGCTGCAGGTGGATGGGCGGGTCGTAGACCGCCCCGCACTGGATGTTCCGCTCGCCCAGGCGCTCCACCAACCGCTGCCGGTCCACCTCGGGAGAGAGCAGCAGCTGGTACTTGTAATACGCAGACCGTCCCACGGGCTGCAGGAGCTGGAACTTCGGGTGTCTGGCGAAGGCCTCGTCATAGGCCCGGGCGAGGGCTCCGCGGCGGGTGACCCATTCCTCCAGATGGCGGAGCTGGTACCTGCCCAGCACTGCAGCCATCTCCGACATGTGCCATCCACCACCGAGGGTGCTGCAGTCGGTGAGGTCCTTGCCCTGCCCCTGGTGGCGCGCGGAGAGGACGTACTCGGCGATCGCGGAGTCGTTGGTGGTCAGCATGCCGCCGGTCCCGGTGGTCATGACCTTGGTGGCGAACATGCTGAAGACGGCGGCGTCGCAGAGGTTTCCCGCCTTCACGCCGTCGACCTGCGAGCCATGCGCATGGCTGCAGTCCTCGACGAGGAACAGTCCCTCTTCCTCGCAGTACGCCTTGATCGCGGAGAGCTCGGGGTTGATGTGGCCGGTGATGTGCACGAGGACCAGACCGGCCGTTCGCCGGGTCGTACTCGCCTTGATGGTGTCGAGGCTCGGAAGGAGCGAGTTCCTTCCGGTGTCGCAGAACACAGGGGTCCCGCCCGCCCAGAGCACCGCATTCGCCGCGGAGATGAAGTTCAGGGTCGGGACGATGACCTCCCTGTCCTCCACGCCGAAGTGCTGGAAGAGCATCTGCAGCGTCTGGGAG
>JBAWAM010000347.1:0-2379 GCA_049589315.1 Myxococcaceae bacterium | reverse complement strand
TCGGCGTCCGGGCCGTGCCCGCGCACCACGCCGATGAAGGCGTTGAGCTCGTCCACCTCCCCGTAGGCGTCCACCCGCGCGTCGTCCTTCCGCACGCGGCCACCGCCGAACAGGCTCGTCTCTCCGGCGTCGCCGGTCTTCGTATAGATGCGCGTCATGGGTCCCTTCTAGATCAACCGCTCGTACTGTGACGGCTCGAGCTTCCACACCGGAACGCCGCAGTAGCGCGGCCCCTCCGGACAGAACGGGGTAATCTTCGCGCGCATGCGCAGCGAACACGGCGGCCGGATGTGGCGCGCCAGCAGAGGGTGGATCTTCGCGACGGCCTCCACCTCATCCTTCGAGGCGCGCCAGATCTCCTCCTGGGCGGTGTAGCAGAGGCGGTGCACCCACTTGTGATGGTGGTGCAGCAGGTCGCCCGACTCGTAGAAGCGGATCGGAAACGCGTTGGGTAGGAGGTACAGAGCCATCTCCTCGGAGACGCCGGCGTCGAGGAGATGCTCGATTGTCCGCCAGGTCCGGCCCAACGTCTCGAGGTAGCGCGCCTTCGCCTCGGGCACCGCCTCGATGAGATCCGGGACGATGACGTCCACCTCGCCGGGCACGAAGTGCGCGTGGAGCAGGGGGCGCGACGCGGGGGTCATCCGGTGCCGCTGGTCCTGGCTGTCGGCCGTGTGCGAGAGCTTCTTCTGGAACGTGAAGTGCGCGTGCGAGAGCGCCCGCGTCAGCTTCGACAGGGTCGTCAGGACCAGCGCCTCGCCCAGGTAGGGGTTCTGCTCCGGCGACAGCACCCGATCGATCGCCGCCTCGTCGGAGAGCTCGCTCCGGGTGAGCCCCAGCACGGTCCGCACCCCGCGCGCGACCGAGGCGGTGGCGTCCTGCGTCCAGTCGGACAGGCGCGACACGTTCGGCCCGAGCTCCTCGTCGAACTCGCGCACGAAGGCGCGGGTATCGCCGGTCCCCGCGCGCAGGCGTCCCATCTGCTGGAGCGTGCGGAACTCGAGCGTGCTCTCCAGCGGGATCGGGTCTTCGATGCGCGCGAAGAACTGGGGATCGACCTTCTGCACCTCGGCGACCATCGCCTTCACCAGCAGCGCCGTCTCGGTGGGCACGTCCCACTGCTGCGAGAGCCGGTGGTAGCGGTGGAGGGTGAGTCCGGAGATCGTGTGGTACAGGTGCGCGAACGTGCCAATGGGCAGGACGTAGCGCGCGATCTCCTGCGCCTTCTTCTTGATGCCCAGCGCCCACTTCTCCGGGGCCCGCCGCCGCGCCGGGAAGATCCGGAAGAACTCCTCCGCCGCCTTCGGCGTGAGCAGCTCGATGAGCGCCTTGTACGCGCCCATCATGTCGTCCACCGCGCCCCGGAACAGCGCCTCCTCGCGCTCCGGGAGAGCAGGCAGCACCACGTTGCCGGGCTTGACCTCGACGTAGCGCTGGCTCACCTGCTCGGAGTTGTAGAAGGGGTGCGCGTGGAGGAACGACCAGATCGCCTGGCGCGTCACGTTCTCCACCGCGAACTGGAAGGTCGCGTGCTGGATCGTCGTGTGGTGACCCGCCTCGTAGGTCTCCTTCGCGATCCGGTCCCGCAGCTCACGTGCGCGCTCGTCCTTCCGGACGTCTGCGGCCGAGATGATGCGGCTGTTGTAGCAGGTGCGCGCCGTGGCCACCGCGTTGTCGTACGGCTCGATGAACCCGTTGGTCAGGGTGACCTTCGGCAGCGGCGAGCGGAACGGTGGGGATTCGATGGCGAGCCTCCGCAGTGACGCGTTGAGTGCGCGATCTGACACCCAGCAAGCCCGAACGCCACGGCTTTTCGGGAGCTTGCAGGCGAGCGTCCTTCGCCGGGACACTCGTTCCAATTTTGATTCTGACTCGCAATATTGAAACGTCGCACGGGGCCTGATAGTCAGGCTCGGTGCGCCTCACAGCCCTGGCATTGCTCCTGGTCATGACCGGCTTCGCCCTCCCCGCCTCGGCGGAGGATTCGGGCAGCTGGCACCGCCTGATCGGCATCCTCCAGTACCTCGAGGCGGACTACCCGCTCGCGGTCGAGAGCAGGTCCGAGTTCGAGATGCAGGAGCAGCGCGTCTTCGTCGAGGAGGCGCTGAGCGCGGCGAAGGGACTCGGTCCCGCCGGCAGCGCGTTCGTCCCGCGAATCGAGTCACTCCAGGCGCGCATCCTCAAGATGGAGGATCCCGCTGGAGTGAGCCGCGACTGCGGTCAGCTCATCGAGGAACTCGTGCTCGCGGGCGGCCTGGCGCGAAGCCCCCGGCATGTGCCGGACCTCGAGCGGGGCAAGGCGCTGTACGCGGCGAACTGCGCGGTGTGCCACGCCGCCGACGGCAGCGGAAACGCGCCCATCGCGGCGACGATGGAGCC
>JBAWAM010000346.1:0-16735 GCA_049589315.1 Myxococcaceae bacterium | reverse complement strand
GCCGTGCAGCGCCTGGCGCTTCTGCGACATGGTGGCCACCACGTCGAAGCCGAGGGTGTGCACCAGCCGTCCGAGCTCGGCGAGGCTGCCCTCGTGGTCGGTGTCGGGCACGCCGGGCAGCTGCACGGCGACGAGGACGGCGCGGGGACGGGGAGCCTGGGTTTCCACGCGCGGAGTGGTATCACGCTCGCCCCGCCCTCGCCTCCCCCGTCCGCTCGCCTGCTCGGCGCGCTGTAGCCGGATCAGCGGGCTTCGGATTCGAGCTGCGAGCGCCAGAATGCTTTGTGCCGGGCGAGCTGCTCGACGTATCCGCGCACGTCCTCGCGTGCTTCCGCCGGGAGCGACGCGAATGGGACGATGTCCGTCGGCGGCACGAAGCGGAACGTGAGGTTCACGCGTCGGGTGTGGAAGTCGGGCATCGGTGGCGGCAACTCGTGGCCGGCCCGCGTATCGACGCGCTGCACTCGATGGAACGTCTGCTCCTTCCACTCCGCGCCACCGAACAGCTCCAGCGCCCCATCATCGAGCCACTGCTCGAGCACGACCTCGTCGCGCTCACCGGGCCGTGTCGATCGCACGAACTGGATGAGAGCGCGGTCGCCGAGCGAGACGGACCCGACCGGCCCGGGTTCGAAGTCCTTGTGCTCGCCGACGCGGGCGCTGTCGACCCACTTTCCGTTCTCGAGCCGGCTTCCGTAGAAGTTCACGAGGCAGGTGTTCAAGTTCCAGCCGGCGGGCATCTCCGGGCCGCGGAACATCCGGCGCGCGAGCGCCTCGATCTTCTCGACCTGCCGGCGCAGGACGGGCGGAAAAGGCTCGGCCTGCACGCAGCGGTTCTTCACGTGCCGCGGTGGGCGGTAGTAGTCGAGGCACGCGAACTGCCAGTTCCCGAGCCAGTACACGGGCCGCAGCAGCCGCCGCTGCTCCTGGCCGGGCGGAGGAGGAAAGTGCTTCGAGAAGCGCTCCTCCCAGAGCGGGTGCAGCGTGCCGAGCCAGCTCACGATCTCCGCCCGGTCGGCCGCCGAAAGGAAGCTCGCGTTGTAGTGGTGCCCCGGCGTGCGCCGACGGAGCCTGTGTGCGTACCTCGGAGGCGGCCGAACCATCGCGCCCATGTACCATGAACGCCTCCCGGCCGGAGCAGCGAGGCCTCCAGCGCCGCGTCCAGTGCGGAGCGGAAGGGGAACGGACGTGCTCAACCCCAGCATGACGCTCGAAATGCCGATGCGTGCAGCGTTCATTCGACTGACTCCACGCCTACGCCTCCTGCGGCGGTCCGATCCTCCCGCGCCGCTGCAGCTCCCGCGCACGCTGATCGCTCGCTGCGGGCCGGGGAGTGCCCAACTCCTTGCGACCCTTCGCCCTGGCTTCGGGCGCGCGGTGCTCGAGGATCGCGTTCGTCTCCGCGCCCATGAGCAGCACCAGCGACGAGATCCACATCCACAGCAGCAGCACGATCACGCCGCCCAGCGCGCCGTAGGTGGCGTCGTAGTTCCCGAAGTTCTTCACGTAGATCGAGAACCCCCAGGACGTGATCGCCCAGATGATCACGCCCACCACCGAACCCGGGGTGATGAGCTTGAACTTCTGCTGCACGTCCGGGAGCACGCAATAGGTGAGCGCCCACACGAACATCATCAGCAGGGCCGCGACCGGGATCCGCGCCCACATCGCGATGGTCGAGAACGGTTCGGGCAGCGCGCCGGCGACGGCGGGCGTGAAGACCGCGAGCAGCACCGCCGCGAGCCCGAGGGCGCCCAGAAGCAGGGTCATCCCGAGTGAGATCGCCCGGACCTTCCAACCCGGTCGTCCTTCGTCGACCCCGTAGACTACGTTCAGCCCCCGCATTGCGGCGAGCACGCCTTTGGATGCCGCCCAGATCGCGCCGAGCGCACCGATGGTGAGCAGGCCCACGCTGTTCTGCTGACCCAGGTTCTGGATCTGACCCGAGATGATCTGCGTGGCCTGGGGCGGCGCCACCGCAGCGATCTGATCCACCAGCGCCTGCGCCTGCACGGGATCGATGATCACGCTGGCCAGCGACACCAGGAAGAGCAGGAACGGGAACAGCGACAGGATCCCGAAGAAGGTGAGCGCCGCCGCCGCGTCGTTGAGGCGGTTGAACTTGTACTCGTTCCTGAGCGACCGGAAGAAGTCCCTCCAGGAGATTCCCTTGCCGGGCAGCTTCACGCGACACCTCCTCCAGATGAGACTCTGCGCACGGAATCCGCCCGGTCAGATTCTCCGGCCGCCGTTCCGCTCGTGGTCCCTGCGTCCGATCACTCGAGCGGCGCTCCTGCTCCTTGTCTCGCTCCTGCGCTCAGGTAGGGTCCGGCCGTGCTCTCGAAACTGATGCTGGAGACCCCATGACGAAGCGGTGGATGTTGACCACGGTGGCCTTGGGCGCGTGCACCCTGGCCGGGTGCTCGGCGCTGAAGATGAGCCGGGTGAGTGACGACTGGGAACAGGTCGACCGGCAGCGGGTGAAGCGACTCGTGGTGGTCACCGCTCCGTTCGCCGCTGGGGACGAAAAGGTCGCGGAAATGTGGAGCACGCTGGCGGCTCGCTACGTCGACCTGAAGCGCAACTTCATCATCAAGGACAAGGCGGTCAGCGCAGCTGCCTCCCCGGATCTGGCGGCCCTGTGCACGGAGGGCGTGGAAGGCGTGCTCTGGCTCCGCCCCGGGTTGCAGCTGGAAGGCCGCGGTGCGGAGGCCCAGGTGCAAGGACGGCTGTTGCGGTGCGTCGACCAGCAGGAGGTCTGGGCGGCGGACGCGGCCGGGTCGTGGGTCTCCGCGGAGCCGAAGCTCGAGCAGACGATCGCCCAGTACGTCGACGAGTACGGGCCGTCCGTCCAGCCGTACGTCGCGCCGAGCTACTACGTGCTCCAGGCCGCTCTGGACTCCCTCCCGGAACCGGAGCTCACCGAAGACGACCAGAGCGAGAAGATCGAAAACGCCCAGTGAGAAGTGAGGGAAGTGTGGTGAGGACGCTCATGGACCGAAGCGAAGCCGACCTGCTGATGAAGGACGCGGAGCTCACGAAAGTCATGGAGGGCGGGCTGCGGGAGATGCGCGAGCTGGAGGAGGCGTGTCTGACCACCGGCATCCCCGCGCTGGTGGGGATGGAGGCCTGCGCGAAGCCGAATTGCACGCCGAAGGCCCAGCTCATGGTGCGCGCCGAGGACCTCCCGCGCGCCTCTGAGGTATTCCGCGCTCGATGGAACGAGATGGTCGCCAGCCTCGGGGTCGATCCCTCGTCGCTGATGCCGGCGAACGTCCCAGAAGAGGGCGAGCTCCCCTGCCCCGCATGTGGGACGGCAGCGCCCCTCGTGGACGGCGCCTGCAGCGACTGCGGCCTCCAGCTCGAATGACGTCCCTCTCCCCGGACCGGGAGAGGGTGATCACCTTCGCAACACAGGAGGAGGATCACGCGCCATGGCAACAATCGCCTGCATCATCGGGAAGGACTTCGAAGACTCCGAGTTCCGCAAGCCCTACGACGCGCTGAAGAATGCCGGCCACGAGGTCGTGCTCATCGGCAAGAAGGCGGGAGAGACGGTCGAGGGCAAGCACGGGAAGGAGAAGGTGAACATAGAGCAGTCGATCGAAGACGCGCGCGTCGGCGACTACGATCTGCTCTTCATCCCCGGCGGCTACTCCCCCGACAACCTCCGGACGGACGAGCGCTTCGTGAGGTTCGTGAAGGAGTTCGACGACTCCGGGAAGGAGATCGCCGCGATCTGCCACGGCGCACAGCTCCTGATGGCCGCGAAGATCGTCGAGGGCCGCACCCTCACCGCATGGAAGACGATCCAGAAGGATCTCGAGCTGATCCCCAACGTGACCGTCCGCGACGAACCGGTCGTGCGGGACGCGAACTGGATCACCAGTCGCCAGCCCGACGATCTCGAAGCCTTCAACAACGCCCTCCTCGAGGATCTGCAGACCGGCCGGGTCGGGCGTGCGGAGGAAGCAGGCGCAGGACTACAAGCGTAGATCGATCCGGTAAGGTGTCCGCGTGGACATTCTCTTCTTGATGGATTCGCTGGAGGCCATCCAGCCCGCGACGGACACCACCTGGGCCTTGATGCGCAAGGCGCGCGAGCGCGGCCACCGCGCGTGGTTCGCGCACCCCTCGTCGCTCTCGCTGGAGGGCGGCGATCCGTGGGTGCGTGCCCGGCCCGTGGACGTCCCCGGTTCGACCGGCGCCTACACCTGGCGCGGTGACTTCGAGTGGCGAGAGGTGTCGTCGTTTCGGATCGTCTGGATCCGCAAGGACCCGCCGTTCGACCTCGCCTACGTCGAGTCCACGTGGATCCTCGAACGCGTCGACCGGCGGCGCTGCCGCGTCGTGAACGACCCTGCCGGGGTCCGGGCGGCCAACGAGAAGCTCTACGCGCTCCGGTTCCCGGACCTCTGCCCGAAGACCATCGTCACTTCAGACCGCGCGAGGATCCGCGCCTTCGTCGAGGAGCACGGCGAGGCGGTGTTGAAGCCGCTCGACGGCGCCGGTGGCGAAGGGATCGTGTTCGCTACGCGCGGCATGCGCGGCCTGAGCGCGCTGATCGAGCTCGCCACCCGGCGCGGGGCGCGCTGCGAGGCACAGGTCTATCTCCCCGGCGCCTCGAAGGGCGACAAGCGGATCCTCCTGCTCGACGGCGAGGTCCTGGGCGCGGTGCTCCGGGTACACGGGCCCGGCGAGGAGCGGAACAACCTGCACCTCGGCGGCCACGCGGAGGCCGCGCACATCTCCGCCGAGGATCGCCGGATCGTCGAGACCATCGCCCCGTCGCTGAAGCGCGACGGGCTGGTGTTCGTGGGCATCGACGTGATCGACGGCCGGCTCACCGAGGTGAACGTCACGTCCCCCACCGGCATCCAGGAGCTGGAGCGGCTGGAGGGGGTGGACGCTACCGGTACGGTGATCGACTGGTGCGAGAAGAACGCCCCGAAGGGCTAGCTCACCCGGCCTTCTTGCCGACGTAGGAGCCCGCCCGCAGCTCTTCGAGGATCCCCGGGCGCGACGGGTTCCACCCGAGCAGGTCCTGTGCCCGCTGCGACGAGAACTGCTGGTCCAGCGCGAGCGCGTCCGCGAACGGGCCCAGCTTCTGCCGCGCCTGCTCGAGCGGCCACGCAGCGACCTTGCCGGCCACGCCGGCGGCCTCGCTTGCGGCCTCTGCGATGTCACGGACCTTCACCGGCGCATCCGCGACGCCGAGGAACACGCTCCCCGTCGAGCCCTTCTCCAACGCGAGCACGTACAGATCCGCGAGATCCTCCACGTGCACCACCGGCCAGCGGTTCTCGCCGTCGCCAACGAACTGCACGATTCCATGATCCCGCCCCGAGGCCACCAGCATGGCGGGGATGCCCGCGCCACGGCCGTAGACGATGCCCGGACGGATCACCATGCCGCGGAGCCCCTGGGTCCTGAGGACGCGCTGCTCCACCTCCGGCCGCCACTCCACCAGCTGGATCGGCTTGAGCGGCGCGTTCTCGTCCAGCACCTTGTCGTTGGTGTTGCCGTGGACCCAGACACCGCTGGTGTAGATGAAGGACTTGCCAGCCCCCGACACCGAATCGAGCGCGGCGGCCACCGCCGCCGTGTCGACCGCGGCGTCATTGGTGGTGGCGGTCCAGATGACCGCGTCAACATTGCGCGCCGCGATGGCGACGGACACCGGGTCGGTCAGATCCCCCCGGGTCGGAATGATGCCGTGCTCCTTGCACTTGCGCTCGGCGTCGCTCGATCGCGCCAGCCCGACCACAGAGTGGCCTGCGCGCTTGAGGGCGTCCGCCACCGCCGACCCGATGTACCCCGATGCGCCCGTCAGTAGGACCTTCATCACTTCCTCCATGGAGTGGACGGGCCCAAGCTAGCCCGCGTTTGAGCAGCACGTCCGCGAAAAGACCCTTCAGCTCGGGGTCATGTCAGCAAAACGGCGATCCATCTCGGTGCGGACGAAGCGCTCGATCTCCTCACCACTGGAGAAGCTCATCGCCTGCTCCAGCAATTGCACCGCCTCCGCCCTCGACGACTGACGGAGGATGTTCTTTACCACCGGAATCTGCCCCGCGGTCATCGACAACTCGTCGAGCCCCAGCGCCAGAAGCACGAGCGTATACACCGGATCGCCCGCCATTTCTCCGCACATCGCCACCGGGATCTTCTGATTCCGGGCGGCGGAGACCACGCCCTGCAGCATCCGGAGCACCGACAGATGCAGGGGGCGGTACAGATACGCGACATCCCGGTTCTGCCGGTCGATGGCTATCGAGTACTGGATCAGGTCGTTGGTGCCGATGGAGAAGAAGTCTGCCTCCTGCGCCAGCCGGTCGGCGATGATCGCCGCGGACGGGGTCTCCACCATGATCCCCACCGGGAACCGCCCGCCGATGGGGACGCCCGCGCGACCGAGCTCGCTGCGACAGGCCTCCAGCTCACTGCGCGCTTCCCGCAGCTCGCTCATCCCGCTGATCAGCGGGAACATCAGCCGCATGTTCCCGTGCACGGAGGCCCGGAGCGCCGCGCGGAGCTGCACCCGGAACATCTCGCGGTTCTGAAGGCAGAAACGGATCGCCCGGAGCCCCATCGCCGGGTTCGCTTCCCGCTCCAACCGTCGGAAGCCGGGCACCTTGTCCCCGCCCAGGTCCAGCGTCCGGATCGTCACCGGAGCGCCCTTCATCTGCTCGAGCACCTGGCGATAGGCATGGTAGTGGTCGTCCTCGGTCGGCGGCGTGTCGCGCCCAAGGAAGAGGAACTCGGTCCGGTAGAGGCCGATCCCTTCGGCACCGTGGGCGACCAGCGAGGACACCTCTTCGACGAACTCCATGTTGCCGTTCATCCGGATCCGGTGCCCATCCGTCGTCACAGCGGGGAACTCTCGCGTCTTCAGCGCCACCTGCTCCAGGGCCAGGTGACGTCGCATCGTCTCCCGTAGCAACGAGAGCTGCTCTTCGGTGGGGTTCACCAGGATCAGCCCCCGGGTGCCGTCGATGGCGATCAGGTCTCCCGGCGAGACCTGTTCGGACACCCGGCCGGCGCCCACCACTGCCGGGGTCTCCCGGGCGCGCGCCACGATCGCGGTGTGGCTCGTCTGGCCCCCCACGTCGGTGACGAAGCCTGACACGCGGCCGCTGCGCACGAGCATCGCCGTGTCGGCCGGAGACAGGTCGTGCGCGACGACGAGCGAGCCGTCCGGGACCTCGATCTCGTCGTCGACCACCTGCCCCATCAGGTTCCGCACCACGCGGTCGGCGACGTAGTCCACGTCCTGTCGACGCTCACGGAAGTACTCGTCCGCGATGTTGTCGAACATGTGCTTGATCTTCCGGCTCACGCGGCGGACCGCCCACTCGGCGTTGATGCGGTCGCGGGCGATCAGCTTGTTCACCTCGTCGAGCAGCATCGGGTCCTGGAGCATGAGCCGGTGCGCTTCGATGATCAGCTCGTGGTCGTGCCCGTCCAGCCCGACCCGCACCTTCAGCTCCTCGAGCTGGCGATCGGAGAGCTCGACGGCTCTCCTCATCCGCTCCAGTTCGAAGGCGACCTCCTCTTCGGTGAGCCGCAGCTTCGGAGTCCGCAGCCGCTTGCGATCCAGCAGGAACGCGCGCCCCACCGCGACGCCGGGGCTGGCGCCGATGCCCTTCAACGAGAGCGTGGGAGTGGCCTGAATGCTCATCTACCGGGGCTCTCCGAATCTGTTCGCGATCAGATCGCGAATCTCCGTCAGACAAGGGCTGGCGTCGTCGCCCGTGCAGCGGATCTTCACCTTCATCCCCTTGCCGGCCGCCAGCATCAGCACGCCCATGATTGACTTCCCGTTGACCGACTGACCTTCGCACTCGACGGCTACGTCGGACTTGTAGCGGTTGGCGACCTTGACGAGCTGCGCCGCCGCGCGGGCGTGGAGCCCGAGTGCATTGATGATCTCGAATTCGCCTTCCGCCACGGTTCCCATGCTCTCCTCTACAAGAACGCTCCCGCCAATGCCGCCAGTGCCGCCGAAACGTAGAGCAGCACGTACCTGGGCACACCGCGGGTCACCATCCAGTAACCGGCTGCGCCGAGGACCAGGCACCCCGCCGCCAGCAGGGGTGCCCGGGCTCCGCCCTCGTGCCCACCGAACACCAGCGCCAACCATGCGGCCAGTCCGCCCGCGCAGGCCGCGGCAATCTGGCGCAACCTCACGCCACGCGCCGGCAGGTTCGCCCGGGCGACCTCTTCGACCAGCCGGTCACCCCGCGTCAATCCCACCCAGTACATTCGCGCGCGCAGCGTGAAGTGGACGAGGTTGTAGGACACGAGGAACACCAGCACGGCCCACGCGCCGATCACCGGGACCAGCGCGGCGGCCAGCGCCCCTGCCGCAGGCTTGAGCGAGAGCCAGAAGAAGCCGTCGCCCACCGCCGCCAGAGGTCCCATGAGCGCCTGCTTGAAGGAGTTCACCCGATCCGGAGACTCCTCTCCGCGCGAAACCCGGACCTCGTGCCACAGGACCCCGCCGACGATGGCCGCCGCGACGTAGGGGTGGGTGTTGAAGAACGCGAGGTGCCGGCGCACCGCGGCCATCTGGGCAGCCGGGTCCGGATAGAGCTTCTTCAGCGCCGGATAGAGCGCGTAGACGAGCCCGAGGTTCTGCATGCCCTGCGGGTTCCACGCGGCCTGGAGGAAGAAGGAGCGGAGATAGACGCTGAGCAGGACCGACGCGCCGAGCGCGCGGATCGCGCTGGGATCCCGCCGGCTCTGTGGCCTGGGGAGGACGGCGTCGGTGCTCATCGCCCGCCTCCCAGGACCGAGAGCAGGGCCGCGCAGGTGGTGACCAGCACCGCCGCCGCCCCGGCGAAGAGGTGGGCCTTCTTCGCGTGCGACCCGGCCACCCCGATCGCCGCTGCCACCGAAGCCATGGCCGGATAGGCCCACGCCAGGGCGCGCAGGGCCCGGACCGGGAGCGCCCCGACCAACGGGGCCAGCAGCGAGCCCGCGACCCAACACGCCGCGGTCACCGCGCCGAACACGAGGAAGTGCGGCCACATCCCCCACAGGTTCTGACGAACCGCCTGCCTGAGCTGTCCCTCGTCCGCCGAAGAGAGCGCGCGCCGAACCAACCGTCCCGAGTACCGCTCCAGCGCGCGATCGATCCGCAGACCGACCGGACCCAGCCAGAGGAACAGGAGGATCGCGATGGACCAGATCGCCGGCGTGCTCCCACCGGTCTGGTGCGAGATCGCGGCGGCGGCGGCGGCGGTCCCGGTGGCGACGAGCGTGTCGTTCTCCGGGATGGCGGCGCCCAGGGAAGCGGAGCCCAGGTGGAACAGCTCCAGCATCATGCCGATGAACAGCCCCGACTGGACGTCATCGAGCAGCAGGCCCGTCAGGGTCGAGGCCACGAGGGGACGCGACAGCATGGCCTGCAGGAAGGCCCGCCGCTCCAACGCGAGGAGCCCACCGATCACGAAGGCGAGCACCATCTGGGTCCACTCGAGCGTCAGTTGCCCTTTCCAAACCGCTCCGAAATATCCGCGAAGGTGACCGGCCTATCGGCAGGTACGCCCCGCGCGTCCACCTCCACACCTTCATCCACCAGCATCTTGAGCTGATTCAGCTCGTCTTGCGAGAGAAAGACGGACGGAGACACCTGTTTCCGGCCAGTGGCGAAGTGCACGTTGCCGAGGTTGAGCTTCTGGAGGTCCAGCCCCCGGCTCATCGCCTCGACGGCGTTCCTCACGTCCCGCACCAGGACGAGGGTCTTCTTGTCGTCCTTCGAGAGCTGGTCGAAGTCGACGCCGCCGACAGAGTCGATCAACACCTCGATCGAAGGCTGGACCGCCAGCCCCATCGCCGCCCTGATGAGCGGATTGCTCGCAGCCTCGTCGTCCGCGACGGCGACGCGGTCGACCTTCAGATGCGGCAGCCAGGCCTCGACGACCTGGCCGTGGATGAGCCGATTGTCGACGCGCACCAGGGAGATCATCGGTTCGTCAGTTCGTGCGGGCGTTGGCCCCTTCGCGCAGCAAGGCCGTCGCGCAGGTGATGTTCTTCTGACCGTATTGGGCGAGGCCCATGGCCATGTCCGTGAGGCGCATGTCGGAGTCGGCGCGCAGGGACTGCGCCTTCAGCAACATGGGCAGGTTCACGCCGGTGATCACCTCGAGCTGAGACTGGGTCTGGGTGCAGAGCATCAGCGACTGGTTACAGGGGGTCCCGCCGAACAGGTCCGCCAGGACGATGACGCCATTTCCGTCGTCCATGCGGCGTACCGCAGCCCTGAGCTTCTCCTGGATCTCCTCCGGGGCAGCGCCCGGTTCGATGCTCACGGATTCGATGTTCGACAGCTTGCCGACGATCTGCTCGGCAGTGTGAACGAGCTCATTCGCAAGGTGTCCGTGCGCCGCAACGACGAGGCCGATCATGGCGAGCTCCTATCCCTGCCCCGAAAAACGCCGCCCTCACTACCCTTCAACCATATACGAAGCAACACCGCGAAGCTTCATGGGCGGTCGATCTCGCAGGTGGATGCACCAAGCATACGAATTCAGCCCGCTCATTGCTGCGCGGCAGAGAGGGTGCGGGCAGGCGAGCGGCGGAGCCCCCGCACCTATTCCTTGTCGATGTCGCGGTCCCAGATCTGGATCCTCGAATCGGCCCCGCCCAGGCGATTCACCAGCTCGTGGGCCAGCGCGACCGAGCGGTGCTTGCCGCCCGTACACCCCAGCGCGACCGTGAGGTAGGCCTTCCCCTCCTTCTGGTAGCGGGGGAACAGGAACCGACACAGGTCGAGGATCTTCTCCAGGAACTCCTGCGTGTCCGGGCGTTCCAGCACGAACGCAGAGACCCGCGGGTCTCGCCCGGTGAGCCCCTTGAGCTCCGGGACGAAATACGGATTCGGCAGGAACCGGCAGTCCATCACCAGGTCGGCCTGGGAGGGGACGCCATACCGGAATCCGAAGGACATCACCGAGATCGACGGCTGGTTCGACGGCTCGGGAGAGAACCTCGACTGCACCATCCGCTTGAGATCGTGGACCGTCAGCACCGAGGTGTCGATGACCTGGTCGGCGATCTCCCGGAGGTCGCGCAGGGCGGCCCGCTCCTTGCGCAGCCCCTCCTCCACCGAGCCCTGGGGCGCCAGCGGGTGGCGGCGGCGCGTCTCGGAGAAGCGGCGGATGAGCGCGTCGTCGCTCGCGTCCAGGAAGAGGACCTCGACCTGGTGCCCCGACCGCTTCGTCTCGTCGATGAGGCGCGGGGCTTCCTTGAGGAACAGGCCCTCCCGCGCGTCGACCACGAGCGCGAGCCGGCTGTGGGCCTCGCCGTGGGAGACGAGCTCGGTCAGCTTGGGAAGGAGCACCACCGGGAGGTTGTCGATGCAGAAGAAGCCTGCATCCTCGAGCGCCCGGATCGCCGTCGACTTTCCGGAGCCGCTCATCCCGCTGATGACCACGATGTGCCTGGACGCGCTCACTCGACCTCCTCACCCAGGGTCGCGCGCATGCGGCCCTCGGCAATGGCCCGGTTGAGCCGCTCGGCGAACTCGCGCGCCGAGTGATGGCCCTGGAGCTTGAGCAGCTGGTTGCGCGCTGCCACTTCGATGATGGTCGTCATGTTTCGTCCCGGTCGCACCGGTACCACGGCCAGGGGGATCTCCACCCCGACGACCTTCAGCTTCTGCTCTTCCACCCCCAGCCGGTCGTACTCCCGGGTGGGATCCCACTCCACGAGTTCGATGACCAGCTCGATCTTCTTGCGATCTCGGACCGCGGCGATGCCGAAGAGATCCTTGATGTTGATGATCCCGAGCCCGCGGATCTCCATGTGGTGCTTGATCACAGCGTTGCCCGCGCCGAACGCCGCGTCCCGACGGCGGATCACGTCGACGATGTCGTCGGCGACCAGGCGGTGACCGCGCATGACCAGGTCGAGGGCGATCTCGCTCTTGCCGATGCCGCTCTTGCCCAACAGGAGGATGCCCACCCCGAACACGTCCATCAGCACGCCGTGCATGCTGGTGGATTCGGTGAGCGCTTCATCGAGGAAGGTCTGGACCGTCTGGATGAAGGTGCTCGAGAGCAGCGGCGTCTTCATCAGCGCCAGCTTCGCCTCGTTGCACGCGTCGATCAGGGTCTGCGGGATCTCCAGATCCTTGGTGACGACCACGCAGGCCAGGTCCTCGGTGAACAGGCGGCGAAGCACGTCGCGCTGCTGCTGTTCGGGCATGGTCCGGAGATACGAGATCTCCGTGTTGCCGAAGACCTGAACCCGCTCCGGATGGAGGTGCTCGGTGAACCCGGTGAGCGCCAGGCCGGGTTTCTGAATGCGCGGCGACGTGATCCGACGCCCCAGTCCCTCCTGCCCGGCCACCAGCTCGAGCCGCAGGTCGTAGTCCGTCTCTTCAAGAAGCCGCGAGATCTTGATCGCGCCCATCGCGGGTGTTGAGTATCACGGGGCCGTCTACTTTCCGAATGAACGCTCGACCCCCTCCTGCATCCTTCAAGACGACCGGCTGGGGCGGCGTTCCGCATCGCCATCGGGCTGCGCGACTCCCTGCTGGGCGTGGCCGTGCTGGGTCGGCCCCCTGGTGAGCGTCTTGCTGGCGGCACCGCCCCAGCCCGCCTGACCGCGCGGGATGTGCGGTTCGCCCTGGTGCAACTTCACCCGGACTGTACGCCCGATCCCGGGTACTCCTGGCGGCTGCCCTGAGAAGGCACCTGGCTCGCCGGACCACACCGCCAGCAGAGTTCATACGACTCGCCGGGACGCCAGAGGCGCGTATGCGGAACACACTCCTTGTCAGGCGCAGCTCGCAGCGCATCCCAGGTGCTCGCGGCTTCGCGCTGCTGCTCGCCTCTCAGCTTCGCGTAGCCGGCCTCCACCTGCACGCCCTCGAGCCAGAACACGCACGTGCCGGAGGTCTGCTCGACGATCCCTGAAGTGAACCGCGGCACGCCCTCCGCGAAGGCGTCGAACGAACGAAGGCTGGCGTTGATGAAGTTGCTGCGCGGCCAGCTCGGCTCGAGGTAGCCGCCGCTGCGCGCTCCCGCTGCGGACAACACGCCACGGGCGTGCTCGATCAGGGCGGAATCCGTGAGCGCGTCGACGCGCTTGTACGGCGGCTCGCGGAAGGCGCGCTCGCGGAAGGTGTGCCAGTGCGGGTGCGTTGCGGACGCGATCAGCGGCAGCGCAATCAGCGCCGGTACCGCCGTGGCGCGTCGCCACGACTGGCGCGTGAGCCACAACGGGAGCAGCGCCGCCGTCGCAACGCTCAGCAGCACGACCGGGTGGAAGTTGTACTTGAGGAAGTAGTAGTTCTGCGGCCAGCGCGCGGCGAGGTACAGCACCTGGACCGCCAGGCTCACCGCGCCGAAGACGAGCGGAAACAGCATGAGCCGGTGCACCAGGCGCGCGGGCGCAAGCCGGACCGCTCCGGAGCCCCACAACGCGAGCGCCAGGAACCCCAGCATCGCTCCCTGCGCAATGAGCAGCTTGCGTACGTCCGCCGCCACGATCGCGCCCCCGACCGAGCGGAGCGGCGCCAGGGCGAAGAACGCCATGAGCGCTGCAGCCAGGAGCACGCCCGCACCGGCCACGAGCATCGAACGTGTCCGCCCCCGACCTGCTGCCAGGGCCTCCCACCCGAGGAGCAGCGCTCCGGCAACCAGAGCGTCCCCGAGGTTCAGGCCGTAGGTGAACCTCGCCAGTCCGATCCACGCGAGGACGATGGCCACGCGCCCCCACGCGCTCGGGGCGACGGCGTAACCGAACCACCCGAGCAGCAGCGGCACGAGCCCGAACACGTGGGCGTAGAAGCCATCCGCCTGCTGGTAGTGCAGCCACGGGCCCCAGAACCGAAGCACGCCCGCGACGAGCACGCCGGCGAGCAGCACCCACGCGGCGACGAGCTCTCCGCGTCGCGCATCAGGGGGCGTGAACGCGGCCGTTGCGGCACCCACGCACACGAGCACGCAGACGACGACCAGGTAGAACGCGAGCGCGAACCCGACGCCATCCGTCATTCCCAGCCCATTGCCGAGCCAATGGGCGACCGCGTGGAACACCACGAACTTCTGGTACACGCCGGGGGCGCTCTCGACGAACGCGTGCTGGATGGAGACATGGTTGCCCGCGTCGCCTCCCCCCACGGTGGCGAGCGCGCCCAACGCCGGGTTGAACATCAGCGCGCACAACGCGGCCGCGCTGAAGCCCCCCAGGAGCAGCGGCACCCACTGAAACCCGCTGGCCACGCACACGTGACGGCGCACCACGATCAGCACTGCGACCGTCGCCGCCACGGAGACCGCGAGCGCGACCCACATGGGAATGCCCACCGTCGCGCGCACCGCGCCGGAGAGCATCAGCGGCAATGCTGGAACGAAGAGCAACAAGACCGAGGTCAACGGGCGCGCACTGTGCTCTGGAGATGGGGACGTCACGATGAAGCCTTGTATCCCAATGCCTGGGGAATGAGAGGAGGCAGGCGGCCGTCACGGCCCACGCACGGGGCATGACCTCAGCGCTGGGATTCGATGTACTGCTTCATCATCGGCCCCATGAAGAGCCGACCGAAGAACTCGCCTGCCATCCGGACGGTCGTTCCGGAGCCGCGCGGCTGGACGTCGTAGCGGGACCACTCCTGTGCCCCAGAACGGCTTCCATCAACTGAGGGCCACCCGTTGACGCGTTGAAATGCAATCCGGGACTACATTCCTGGACGAAACGCCGCGCCCGGGAGTCCGACAATGTGTGTGGAGGCGACTGCGCGTGCCCACTTTCATTCAAAGACCCTCAGGCTTGTTGTTGCCTCCGACTTCGTTCCGTTTGCCCTCAGGACACGAGGTTCGACCGGTCGACGGGACCCCTCTGTTGAAGGTACGCCATGACCTCGACCTCCCACCGGGAGTGCCGAAGGTCCGGGTCAGTGCGTTCACGGACGACCCGAACCGGGCCTCGCCCGTGGTCCTGCGCTTCCACGCCGACGAATTCGAAACGTCCTCGACGGAGGGGGGGCTGGTTGGACCGAACGTCGCGGTGAAGATGAATGCTCAGCGTTCGAACGGCGACTGGATCTATTCGCCCGAGGACGAGCGGATGGCGGCGACGACGGCCTACGTGGCGGTTCGCTCCACGCTCGATGCCGCCGAGGATCTCCTCAGGATGAAGATTCCCTGGGGCGACGGGAAACGTCTCGAGGTCGGAAAGTACGAGACGGATTCGTACAATCTCAACGCCCACTACGATCCCACCACCCGGAGCCTGAGCATCGGTCACGCGATTCAGCCCGGGGCCGACCAAACCGAGGCGTTCGACCCCACCTTCCGTTCAGAGAACCTCGCCTACAATCTCGCGCTCGCGCCCGATGTCCTGGCCCACGAAGCAGGGCACGCGGTGTTCGACGTCCTCAAGCCGATCACCGCGCTCGAGCTCTCCAGCCACACCGATAAAGCAAGCCTCAACGAGGGCATCGCGGACTGCTTCGCCTTCCTCACCGCGCTCAAGCAGGGAACGGTCCTTGGCCGGGCCCTGAGCGACACGGCGCTGGACCTCTCCCGGCCCAACGCGCTCTCCGAGATCGGCGACTCCCTGGGAGAGGTCTTCGCGTACGGCGGAATGCCTTCGGACGGGCCGCTCCGGTCGCTGATCAATTCGAAGGTCCGCGAGCCGGGGAAGGTCTACGAAGAGCACGAGGGCGGTGAGATCATCGGTGGCGCGTTCTACGACCTCTTCCTCGCCATCCACGCGCAGAACGCAAAGCTGAATACTCCCCGGTCGCAGGCATTGAGCGCGGGCGATTCGGCCGGAGCCATCTTCCTCAACGCGCTGAAGTTCACCCCTGACGATGGGAACCTGTCGTTCGAGGACTTCGGACGGGGCGTCGTGCTCGCCGCGCTCAAACTGTCGGGAGGGAAGTACCAGGGACAGGTGCGCGACGTGCTGGTGAAGCGCAACCTGCTGAGCGCGAGCGAGGTGGATGCGACCATCGCCCGGCACGCGCAACGGCAGCAGTTTCCGCTGCGCATCGATCCCTCCACGTTCGTGGGCAAGGCCCAGGCAGAGGCCCTGCTTCCCGAGCTCCGGCAGACGTTCGGACTGAAGGCGGATGCGGTCCTGGAGCCTTCGCGCGTGGAGCGCGATGACTACGGATTCACCCGGATCGTCTACTTCCAACCGCGCGCCAACAAGGCGGCAGAGCTGGCCGATGAGGAGTTGAACCAGGCCTACGGCGCCGTCGACCGCGATGCGCTGCTCAGCCGTGGCGCCTTCACCGTCGTCTTCGATCCCAGGGGAAAGGTGGTGACCGCCTTCAACCAGATCGACACGGGCGTGAACATCAACATCGCCGGCAAGCTCGGCGATGGGTCTCCAGCGGCGGTCGACACGCCGATGCTGAGCCCCTCGGCGCTCGATCACGACCACGATTGATGATTGGTTCGACCCCCGCCCCGAGAGCTCGCTGGGCCGCGCTCGATCCCCTCCCCCGGATCGGCTGAAGCGCGGGCTCCGATCGGCCGGTGGGTGTCATGCTGGAAGGCATGGAGAGCGCCGCGTTGGACCTCGCGAGCGCCCAGGCGCAGAGCGCCCGACCGGACGCTGCGCCTGAGCCTCCTGACGATCACTGCCGACGACGGCCGTCAGGCCTTTAATTTCTCGCTTCGGCCGCTCTTGAGCAGTGAGATCTTCTTCGGTTGCACCTCCGGCCGCTTCGGGATGGTCACGTCGAGCACGCCGTCCTTCAGGTTCGCTT
>JBAWAM010000345.1:0-6629 GCA_049589315.1 Myxococcaceae bacterium | reverse complement strand
CCGCAGGCCCCAAGAAGGCCCAGGGGGCAGGACGCCGGGGCAGCGCCTGCGCTGCTTCCTCCTGACGCCACCATCAGTTTCGTGGGCGAGCTCGAAGACGTGAGTACCGAGAGTGTCTGGATCCGGGATGCCCGGGGCGGGATGGTCGAGCTGTCCATCGAGCCGGACACCCAGGTCTTCCAGAACGGGCAGGCGGTCGACGTCCTGGAGCTGCGAGAAGGCGTCCCGGTGAACGCGTCCTATGAGATTGCCGAGGGGAAGCCCGTGGCGACCAGCCTGATCATCATGGAGGAGTGACGATCACCAGCGAAGGACGACCTTGCCGAACGTCAGGTTCGACGCGAGCCGCTTGAACGCTTCCCCCGCCTTGCTCATCGGGAGGACGACGTCGATCACCGGCCGCAGCGCTTCGCGTTCGAAGAGGGGGACGAGCTGCGCCTCCAGTGTGCGAGCCGCCGCGATCTTCTCCTCGAGAGGGCGGCTGCGGAGGACCGTTCCGATCAAGGTGATTCGCTGGGTGAGGATGCGCCCCAGATCCGCCGTGACCTTGTTGCCGGCCAACAACCCGACCAGCACCACCCGCCCTCGCGGCGCGAGCGAGGCGATCGTCTCCGGGACGTAGTCACCGCCGACGAGCTCGAGAGCCAGCGCGGCGCCCCGGCCTCCGGTGGCCTTGCGCACCGCGTCCTTGAAGACGGGCCCGGCAGGGCAGGGGATGGCGACGTCGAGGCCCAGCTCCTTCTGCACACGCTGCAGCTTCTCCTCGGTGCGCGCGGTCCCCAGGGCACTTCCGCCGAGCGCGCGGACGATCTGCACGCCGGCGGTGCCCACGCCGCTGGCGACCGCGTGGATCAACACCGCCTCGCCGGAGCGGAGGCCCCCCTGGCTCACGAGGGCGTCATGAGCGGTGATGAAGGCCTCGGGGATCGCCGCGGCCTCGTCGAAGGACAGGTTCGACGGGATGCGGACCGCCTCGCGTTCGTGGACGACGACGCGTTCGGCGAACGCCCCTCCGCCGACGAGTCCCATGACCCGGTCACCGGGGCGAAGTCCCTGCACGTCCTGCCCCACCTCGAGGACCTCGCCGGCGTACTCGATACCGGGGATGTCCGCCGGCACGCCGGGAGGGGGCGCATACATCCCGCGGAGCTGGAGGAGGTCGGCGCGGTTGAGCGCCGTCGCGTGAACCCGGACGACCACGTCCGAGCGTCCGGGGCGCGGGTCGGCAACTTCCTCGAGGGCGAGAATCTCGGGTCCGCCCGTGCCCTTCATCACGAGTGCTTTCATGGATTCCTCGGAAGCATGGTCCGATGCTCATTCCGCCCGCCCGATCGCGCAAGGTGGCAGGCGGGCTGCCAGCTTGCAGGGGCGAATATCGGGAGTTATGTGCGAGGGGTGAAACCCGTCCCGAGTTGTCCAGTGTGCCGGAAGGGCGTCGAGCTCCGGCCGGCGAACCTCTACTTCCCGTTCTGCTCGCAGCGGTGTCGCCAGGTCGACCTCGGCAAGTGGATGGGCGAGGAGTACCGCGTCGCCTCGAAGGCCGCGGACGAGCAGGAGGACGAACTCCCCCCAACGGACGGCGACGGGCCGATGACCCACTGACATGGCCGGCCTGGTCGATCTGCACTGTCACCTGCTCTGGGGCATCGACGATGGTGCGCGAACGCTCGAGGACTCCCTCGACATGGCCCGGTCGTTGAGCGCGCTCGGGTTCACCCACGTCGCGCCCAGTCCGCACAACCGCCCGGAGTACGCGCCTCGGGAGCTCGCCGAAGCGCGGCTGGTGGAGGTCCAGGAGGCGCTGCGCGCGAACGGGATCCCCCTCGAGCTCGGGCGCAATTCGGAGAACTACCTCCTCGATGAGACCTTCGTGGCGGGGATGGGCACGCCGTCTGCGAGGCTCATCGGTCCCGGGGCCTATGTGCTGGTCGAAGCGCCCTACACCTCGCCCGTGCCGGCTCTGACCGAGATCATCTTCCGGGTGAAGCTGAAGGGCGTGACCCCGGTGATCGCGCATCCCGAGCGGTGCATGGAGTTCTCCCGGAAGGGCAGGGCGGGTGACGCTGTGCAGGCGGGCGCCGTGCTCCAGCTCGACATCGGCGCGCTGGTCGGCCGGTATGGCTCCGAGGCAAAGAAGCTTGCCCGCACGTTCCTCGACGAGGGGCTGTACGGCATCGGGGCGACCGACCTGCACGGGCCGGTGGGCGCACGCGAGTGGGTGGGGAAGTCGCTGAAGGAGCTCCGCAGCCGGACTGGAGACCGGGCCTTCGAGCAGCTCATGTCGACCACCCCGGGGCGCATTCTCAGAGGCGAAGCGCTGGAATCGTGAGTCGTTCTCTGTAATACACGGCCGGGTGAAGCGGCTGTTCAAACTCCTCGCCAGCGTTGCCGTGACGGCGCTGCTCACGTGGTGGGCGTTCCGGGATACGGATTGGTCCGCGCAGTGGGCCAGCCTTCGCAGCGCCAACTACCTGTGGCTGGTGCCCTACGTCGGGGTGCTGCTGGCCATCCATGTGGCCCGGACGCTGCGGTGGGGCTACCTGCTCTCCGGGATGGAGCGGGTCCCGTTCCGCAAGCTGAACGAGGCATCGGCGATCGGCTTCATGATGCTGCTGGTCCTGCCCTTCCGCCTGGGAGAGTTCGCGCGGCCGTTCCTGATCGCCCAACGCTCCGGGATCCGGAGGAGCGCGGCGATGACCTCGGTGGTGCTGGAGCGGATCGTGGACGGCCTGTTCGTCGCCACGCTGCTCCGCGTGCTGGTGTTCTTCATCCCCGCCGAAGCCGAGACCCTGAGCTACGTGAAGCTCGGCTCGACCGTGATGTTCGCGGTGTTCGGCGGCGGCCTGGTGTTCCTGCTCTTCGCGCTCTGGCACCAGCAGACCGCGGTGATGCTGGTTCGCCGGACCCTCGGGCGGCTGGTACCGAAGGCGGCGGACAAGGCCGCGGAGGTCGTCGACTCGTTCGTGGGCGCCATGCGGCAGCTCCCCGACGGCCGCGCCATCGTCGGCTTCTTCGTCTGCACGTTCGTCTACTGGGGGCTGAACGGGTGGGGGATGGCGCTGGTGTCCCGCGCCTTCGACCTGGGCCCGCTCACCACGTTCCAGGGCTTCGTCGTGCTCTGCGTCCTGGTGGTGGGGCTGATGATTCCCGCCGCTCCCGGGATGATGGGGACCTTCCAGGCCGCGACCAAGTTCGGCCTGTCGCTGTTCCTCCCTGCGGCGGTCGTGAACGCGCAGGGGCTCGCGTACGCGAACGTGCTCTGGCTGACCCAGACCCTTCAGCAGATCATCATGGGCCTGCTGTTCATGTCGCTCAGCCAGATGTCCTTCCGGGAGATCACCCGGAACCTGGGCGACGAATCGCCCGCTCCGGCGGAAGACCCGGTGCGGCGCGCACCGGGCGAGATGGCCTGACGCTGCGGCGGCGCTTGGTCAGAGCTGCTCGTTGAGCCAGCGGATGATCGCCTGCTTGATCGAGGCGTTCGGGCGAGGCTCCGGCGCGGCGGTGCGCTCGCGGCGACCGTCGAAGTCGAAGTGCAACACGGCGGGAGGCCCCTCCGCCTCTTCGGTGACGGCACGCTGCGCGACCACCACTCGGGCGCCGCGGCCGTTTCCGCGCTTCTGACTCACGACTCGTGCCCCGGACGCTTGTGGTACTTCCCGAGGAGGTCGTCGACCGCCTCGCGCAGGTACTCGCTCTGGGCGACCCGGGTCTTCCGGGAGAGCTCACGCAGCTTTTCGGCCTGGGCCTCGGGGACGAGCACGTGCGTGGAGACGACCTTTTCGGCGCGGTCAGATGTCGGTTCTGGGTGGGTGGATCCGTTCAGGGCCGTTTCGGGCACGGCGCTTCCGCTGATGTCCTGCATGTCCCCTCCATTCGGTGCGGTGCTACAGGGCGCTACCGGACTGTTCTGGGATTAGAGACGACCTCCGAATTCTGTCAAAAAAACGCGCGCCCTCGCGGTAAGCAGGCCACATGACGCTGCTCGATGAGATCCTCGAAGAGAACCGGGAGTTCGTCCGCAACCAGGACACTCCGATGACGAGCAAGCCGCGCAAGCGGATCGCCATCTTCACCTGCATGGACACACGCCTGGTCGAATTCCTCGAACCGGCCATGGGCCTGCGACGCGGCGACGCGAAGATCATCAAGAACGCCGGCAACACCCTGCTGCACCCGGACGGCGGCGTGATCCGAAGCCTGGTGGTGGCGATCTTCGTGCTGGGGTGCGACGAGGTCTTCGTGATCGGCCACCGCGATTGCGGCATGGCGTCGATAGACGAGGAGAAGCTCCGCGCGTCAATGCTCGCGCGAGGGATCTCCGCCGAGAAGCTCGACTCGCTCCAGCCGTCGTTGAAGGAATGGTGCGGCGCGTTCCACGATCCCGAGGGCAATGTGGTCAGCGTCACGCGCGAGATGCAGAAGAACGCGCTCATCCCGAAGGATGTCCCCGTCCACGGGCTGATCTTCGATCCGCTCAGCGGGAAGTTGAACCTGCTGTTGAACGGCTACGACCAGCAGTCGGTCTCCGCCGGCTAGCCTTCAGCGCTCCCTGGCGTCTTGTCGGGGGCAGGGTAGGGGTGCTCGCCGTACGGATGCTCGTCGTCCTCGCCTTCCGCGCTTCCCGGCGTGTGGCCGGGAATCTCCTCTTCAGGACTGCCCTGGTACTCCCGCTCGTCCCCTTCCGGGTCGAACAGGCGCGTGCGCTCGTCGATGTCGGGCATCCCTATCTCCTTCCTCTACAAGAGATATGCAGCCCGACGCCCCATCGAAACGGGCAGGCGGGGATGGCTGCCCGTCACCCGAGCGCGCCTCACCCGAAGTGGTACGCGGACAGCCGGACGTTCATGAAGGTGCTGTTGTAGGGCACCGTTCCGCGGTCCGCGCCCGCCGCTCCGGCGATGACCATCATCGGCAGCAGGTGCTCCTCTCGAGGGTGGGCCCGACGTGCGGCAGGCGCGCGGGACCACTCGATCAGACGCGCGTCTCGCTCCTTCGGTTCGAGCGTGGCCGTCTCGCGCAACCAGGCGTCGAACGTCTCGGAGACCTCGAGGGCGCCAGGACGGAAGAAGCCCCGGAGGTCGTGGTAGGTCATGCCGCTGCCGATGATGTAGACGCCTTCGTCGCGAAGCGGGGAGAGCGCACGCCCCATGGCGAGGTGTTCTTCCGGATTGAGCCCGCGCTTGAGCGAGAGCTGAATGGTCGGCACGTCCGCGTTGGGGTACGTCAACTTCAACGGGATGAACGTCCCGTGATCGAACCCGCGCTGTGAGTCGGTGGCGGTCTTGAAGCCAGCCTTGCCGAGCAACTCCTGAACGCGCGCTGCGAGCGCAGGCTCGCCTGGCGCCGGCCAGGTGATCTCGTACGACTCGGGCGGGAAGCCGTAATAGTCGTAGAGGATCGGGGGGCGCGCGGAGGTCATCACGGTCGGGACCGCTTCCTCCCAATGTGCAGAGATGACGAGCAGGGCTTTCGGCGGCGTTTTCGGGACCGAACGCACCGACTGCAGATACGCGACGAGCGCGTCGAAGCCGGCCTTGTCATTGATGCCCATGTCCACGAACGGCCACGGACCGCCGCCGTGCGGGAGGAAGACGACCGGCATCCGGTCCGATGAGGACGAACGTCGGGGTTCCTTTTCCTCGCTGTCGGTGGAAATGGCTGCCACGCCGGTGAGCGCGGCGACTCCCGCTGCGGCGGCGACACCTGCCGCGGCCAGGGTCTCTCGTCGGGTCAGACCTTCGTCGTTCGTTTCGCTCATGATCGGGCACAAGAATGCAGCCCTTCCATTTCTTGCGCCACAGGATCAGCCGGACGCCTGGCTGCCCTCCCGGCGTGCGGGTGAGGTTTTCACTCCCTTGATTACCAGCCAGAGCGCGAACACCAGCTCTGTCATCGCGAAGAGGACCAGGACCGGGGCGACCTTCGCGTTGAACGCCGGCGCGAGGAAGGACGAGAGAGTGTCGACCAGGTACGACGCGCCCGCCAGGGCGATGAGACCGCCGAACACCCGGGGAACGATCGTCGACCGTGCGAGCAGGATGCCGAGGAGGAGGAGATGTACGCCGAAGAAGACCAGCGCGAGGCTGAACCCGTTGTCGAACTGGGTCAGGTACAGGAGCGCGAGCGCCTGGAGCTGGTCGGGTTCGAACGCCGAAAAAGCCGCGCCGTTCGACAGGGCGGCCATCGCTCCGGCGTAGTTGAGGAGGCTGGCGCCCACGACGGCGGAATAGACGAGGCGAAACGACGTCGCGATCAGGGCGAGCGTCCTGCTGGTGGGCTTGAGAAGGACGTACAAGAGGACTGCCACCGGCACGTCGCACATGAAGGCCACGAGGTAACCCACGAAGCCGAAGCGGAAGAGCTGCTCCGAGGCAAGGATCCTTGCGGCGGTGGCCGCCGCGTCATCGGGTACGACGAGTGAGGAGCGGACCCCGCCCTCGGCGAACCCGGCGCCGATCGCCATGAGGATGAGGAGGACACCCGTCAGGCGTGCGAGTGCTGCAGGGGACGCTTCGCTTTTCGGTGTGGTCATGTGCATCAGTCCGGTTTGGAGGTGAGAGCGCCGTTCCACTGGAAGACCTGTTCGAGCGGAACGCCGAACACCGCCGCGATCCGGAACGCGACCT
>JBAWAM010000344.1:0-6956 GCA_049589315.1 Myxococcaceae bacterium | reverse complement strand
TGGCATCAAGCCACAGGGTACGGTGTAGCCTCGCTCCGTCGACTGTCATTCTCGAAATTATCTAACCCACTGGAAACAGTGGGTTTTTTCATAAGCGAAATGGATTTGCAGCCCTGCAATGTCGAACCTGAAGCTGTTCAGGTGATTGGCATTCGTAAGTGCGCGAAATCATTGATTCAGGCTGCTCAAAATGGGCTGGCACACCGACTGCATCAGTACCGCCCGGAGTACGCGAAGTGAGGTTGAAGGAGGTTCCCCCCCACCACTTCAGCTGGTTCGACGTACTTCTGAAGAAGCCCCGCGGTCCGGTGCCACTGTGCATCGGGCCGCTCTTTTTTTTCCGGGTGCCTGGGCAGGCGTTCGTTGAAGCGCAGTCGCCAAGCGCTCCGAAGCCGCGAGGTGCTGGCCACGTCGACGGTCGGCAGTTGGCAAGCCAGAAACGACGAATCCCGCGCATCGTGAAGACGCGCGGGACCCGACTGCTGACTGCGAACTGCCGACCCGCCGTCCGGCTACATCCCGAACAACGTGCCCGCCCGCTGGAGCCAGCTCGACAGCACGCCCGGCATAATCCCCAGGCCGACCACCGCGACCGTGCTGAGGATGAGCGCCGCTTCCGTCCAGCCGTGGCGCTCAGGCTCCGCTGCACCTTCGGGGGCGGGCCGCATGAACATGTAGACCACCACGCGCAGGTAGTAGTAGGCGCCCGCGGCCGAGGCCAGGATGCCTGCCACCGCCAGGCCTACGAGGCCGGCGTCCACTGCGGCCCGGAACACCAGCAGCTTGCCCATGAACCCCACCAGCGGCGGGATGCCGGACAGCGACAGCAGGAACGTCGCCATCGCCACGGCCCAGCCGGGCCGCCGGTGCACGAGTCCGGCGAACCGGTCGAGGTCCCACCCGGTTCCGCGCTCCTCGTCCTCCCGCCGCTCGAGGGCGGAGATGACGCCGAACGCGCCCACCGCGCTCACGGTGTAGGAGAGCAGGTAGAACAGGATCGAGCGCACCGCCTCGCTGCGCAGCGCGGCCAGGTCGGTCCCCGGCGTCAGCGGCGTCGAACCGAGGAGGTTGAACCCGGTCGACGGCTCGCCGCCGTGGACGAACAGCGCCGCCACGCCCATCAGGGTGTACCCGGCGTGGGCGATCGACGAGTACGCGAGCATGCGCTTCACGTTCCGCTGCGGAATCGCCATCAGGTTGCCCAGCACCATCGTGAGCAGCGCCAGCAGCGAGAAGAGCAGCACGGGGAGCTGCGGGTCGATGTGCTGGCCCAGCGAGAGGAACACGCGGATCAGCGCGGCGAACGCGGCCGCCTTCACGCCTGCGCTCATCAGTGCGGTCACCGGGGTGGGCGCGCCTTCGTAGACGTCCGGCGTCCACATGTGGAACGGGACGGCCGCCACCTTGAACGCGAGGCCGCCGCCAATCAGCGCCAGCCCCAGGTACACCAGCGCCTTCTTGTCGCCCAGGGCCTCCTGGAGCAGCGGCCCCATCGCGGTGAGCTGGGTGGTGCCGGTCGCGCCGTAGAGCAACGCGATGCCGTACAGCAGCACGGCCGACGAGAACGCGCCGAGGATGAAGTACTTGAACGCGGCCTCGGCGGGACGCGCGCCGCGCCGCAGGTACGCGGCCAGGGCGTACGTGGAGACGCTCAGGATCTCGATGTTGATGAAGAGGACGATGAGCTCGTTGGACATCGCCAACAGGCTCATGCCGGCGGCCCCGAAGAGCATAAGGGCGTAGAACTCGCCGCGCTCGGCTTTGCGGTGCCGCAGGAAGCCGGCCCCCAGCAGGATCGAGAGCGACAGGGCCACGCTGATGATCAAGCTGAGGAAGCTGGAGAACCCATCCAGTACGCCGAACCCGCCGAACACCTGCCGGGGCTCCTCGGTGAACGCCATCGCCGCTGCGAGGCCGGCGAGGACGGAGAACATCAGCGCGACCATCGGCTGGTGGGTGCGCGAGCCGCTGGTGAGGAAGACCTCGGTGAAGAGCAGGACGCACCCGCCCACCAGCAGGAGGAGCGCCGGAAACATCGGAACGAAATCGGCAAAGCTGAGAACGACCGGATTCATGAACGCCTACCGGGGGTTACGGGCGCTGGTTGGGACGGAGCTCAAGGCCCTGTTGCGGAATGAACCTGGGAGGACGGGCAAGCTGTGCGGGCGGCCTCGGCGCCTGCACGCCCGGCCTCGCCGGAACGACGGCGGGAAGGGAGGGCTGGGCCGCCCCGGCAGTGGCCGGGAGCGACATGGCCTGGACGCGGACCAGATCGTCCGAGCCCAGGTTGGCCCGGGCGACGAGCCGCTCGGCCGAAGGCTCCAGCACACTGAGGAACGGCTGGGGCATCAGGCCCATGACCACGCAGAGGATCACGAAGGGCAGGGCCGTGAGGATCTCCCGGGTGTTGAGGTCCTTGAGGTGGGTGGTCTCCCGGTGGGTCAGCTCACCGAAGAACACCCGCTGGACCATCCACAGCATGTACGCCGCGCCGAGGATCACGCCGGTCGCTCCGACGGCGCCGAGCACCCAGCTGATCCAGGTCGCCTTGAACGTGCCGAGCAGGATGAGGAACTCGCCGATGAAGCCGTTGGTCCCGGGCACCGCGATGGAGGCGAAGGTGACGATCAGGAAGAACGCGGCAAACACCGGCATGACCTTCGCCACGCCGCCGTAGTCGGCCATCAGGCGCGAGTGCCGGCGGTCGTAGAGCAGGCCGAACAGGAGGAACAATCCGCCGGTGGAGACGCCGTGGTTCAGCATCTGGTACGCCGCCCCGGTGGCGCCCTCGATCGTCATCGCGGTCATGCCCAGCATGACGAAGCCGAGGTGCGACACGGACGAGTAGGCGATGAGCTTCTTGATGTCCCGCTGCGCCAGGCACATCAGCGCGCCATAGACGATGCCGATCACTGCCAGCACGGCCAGCAGGGTCGCCCACTCCTTCGCCACGGTGGGGAAGAGGGGGAACGCGTACCGCCAGAAGCCGAACGTTCCCATCTTCAGCATCACGCCGGCCAGGATCATCGAGCCGGCCATGGGCGCCTGCACGTGCGCGTCAGGCAACCACGTGTGCACCGGGAACATGGGCACCTTGATCGCGAAGGCGAGGGCGAACGCGAAGAAGAGCCACGGCGCCCAGATCTTCAGGGTGGCTGCGACCGGGGAGAGGTTCCCGCACTGGGCGGTGTTGGCGGCGCAGGCGGAGAGCTCGCGGTTGGCGGCGGTGAGCGTGTTCAGCAGCTCGGCGTAGTCGAAGGTCCGCGGTCCGGTCGGCTGGGCGATGAAGTACAGCGCGATGATCGCCACCAGCATCAGGAAGGAGCCGACCAGGGTGTAGAGGAAGAACTTCACCGCGGCCATGATGCGGTCTTCCGATCCCCACACGCCGACCAGCATGTACATGGGGATGAGCATCGCCTCCCAGAAGACGTAGAACAGGATCACGTCCAGGGCGGCGACGGCGCCGATCATCGCGGTCTGGAGCACCAGCAGCGAGATGTGGAACTCCTTCACCCGCTCGCGGATGGTGCCCCACGAGGCGAGCACCACGAAGGGCCCGAGGAACCCGGTGAGCAGGATGAGGCTCACCGCCAGCCCGTCCACGCCGACGTGGTAGCTGACGCCCAGCGCATCGATCCACGGGACGCGGGTCTCGAACTGGAACTCGGGGCCGCCCACCTGGTAGGCGGCGAACAGCCAGATGGAGAAGCCGAACGTGAGCGCCATCCCCGTGAAGGTCAGGCCACGGATGATGTTCTTCTCGCCCGAGGGGAACAGGGCCATCACGCCCGCGAACGCCAGCGGGAGGAAGATGACCAGGTTCAGGAGCCAGGAGGCGTCGTTCATTGCAGCACCGTGATGAGGGCGTACGCGACACCGCCGAGGATGGCGAGGGCCATCACTGCGGCGTAGCTCTGGACGTCACCCGTCTGGAAGTACCGGAGGACAGACGCTGCCCGCGCGGTGATCCACGCGGTTCCGCGCACCAGGATGGTGTCGATCATCAGCGAGTCCACGACCTTGTAGAGGACGAAGCTTCCGAACTTGATGCTTCGGACGATCACCCGGTCGTAGAACCAGTCCACGAAGAACTGCTGGTTCGCCGCGGTGCGGACCGCCTTGGCGAACGCGGGCGCCGGCTGACCTGCGCGCGCGGGGAAGAACTTGAAGTACGCGAACGCGGCGGCGACGGTAGCGGCCACGGCGATCACCCACGCCAGCACCCACGAGAAGAGCAGCGCCGAGAACTCGTGGCTCTCGGCAGCGACCGTGACCGTGCGCTGGTCCCGGACAATCTGCTCGGCGGTGGCGAACACCGGCGAGAGGAAGTTCTGCATCACCGGCTCGAGGTGCCCGGCGCGTTCCATGAGCGGAATGCCGTAGAACAGCGCCACGATGGACAGGCCGGCGAGGATGATCAGCGGCACGGTCATCGGCCAGGCGCTCTCGTGCACCTTCTCCGCGGGGATGCGCGCGTTGGCCGAGCGCTCGCCCTCGAAGGTGAGGATGTACAGGCGCGTCATGTAGAACGCGGTGGCGGCCGCGGTGAGCAGGCCCACCACCCACACGAAGCTGGTCACCGCGTGGCTGCCGCCCAGGGAGGTGGCGTGCGCGGCGTGCAGGATGGCGTCCTTGGAGAAGAAGCCGGAGATGGGGACCACGCCGGTGATCGCCACGGTGGCGATGGCGAAGGTGGCCCAGGTGGTCTTCATGTGCTTGCGCAGCCCGCCCAGCTTCTTGATGTCGGTTTCGTCGGCGTTGCCGTGCATCACCGAGCCGGAGCCGAGGAACAGGCACGCCTTGAAGAACGCGTGGGTGACCAGGTGGAGAACCGCCGCCCAGAAGGCGCCCACGCCGACGGCCATGAACATGAAGCCGAGCTGGGAGACGGTGGAGTAGGCGAGCACCTTCTTGATGTCGTCCTGGGCGAAGGCGATCAGCGCGGCGAACAGCGCGGTGAGCGCACCCACCACCGCGACGAAGGCCATGGCGGTCGGCGAGAGCACCAGCAGGTAGCTCATCCGGCTGAACAGGTAGACGCCGGCGGTCACCATCGTTGCGGCGTGGATGAGGGCGGAGACCGGGGTCGGACCGGCCATCGCGTCGGGCAGCCACACGTACAGAGGCAGCTGCGCGCTCTTGCCGGCAGCGCCGAGGAGGAACAGCAGCAGCACGGCGGTGAGCACGCCGCCGTAGGTGAAGCCCTGGAGGGGACCGTTGTCGATCTCCGTCTGCAGGGTCACGCTGGCGCCGATCGCCTTGTCGGCGCTGACCGGGAGGGCCTTGGCGAAGGCCTCGAGCGTCTCGAAGTTGATCGGGCCCTTCTCCGCCACGCCGGCGCGGTAGGCGTTCGCCACTTTGAGGTTGCCCCCGAAGTTCTGCGGGTTGGCCTGGCGGCCGAAGGCGCCGATCAGCACCACGAGCAGGAACGTGGCGAGGAGGAACCCGAAGTCACCAATGCGGTTGGTGATGAACGCCTTGCGACCGGCCCACGCCTTGGCGGGGTCCGTGTACCAGAACCCGATGAGCAGGTAGGAGCACATGCCCACGCCCTCCCAGCCCACGAACAGGGTGAGGAGGCTGTCGCCCATGACCAGCACCAGCATCATCGCGACGAACAGGTTGAGGTACGCGAAGTAGCGCCAGTAGGCCGGGTCGTGGCTCATGTACTCGGTCGAGTACAGGTGGATGAGGAAGCCGACGCCGGTGATGACGAGCAGCAGCGTCCCGGAGAGGTGGTCGACCCTCAGTCCGAAGTCGACGAGGAAGTCGCCGACCGAGAACCAGGTCCCGTAGTCCCAGGCCACCGCGTAACCCACCGGCGAATCGCTGAAGGCCGAGGCGCACGAGGTGGCACGGTCGTTGATGGCCCAGAAGGTCATCAGCGAGAGGATGAACGAGGCACCCACCGCCGCGGTGGCGATGAGGTTCACGTTCGCACGGCCGAGCGTCTTGCCGAATACGCCGCAGATGAACGCGCCCAGGGCAGGGAACGCGATGATCAGCCACAGCGACTGGGCGATGCTCTCGGCCGGGAACGGCGAGGTCGTGAAGAACTGCTGGATCGAGTTCATCGGAAACCGTTCGGGAGCGAGTGGCCGCTAGTGCTTCATGGTGCGGATGTCGTTGACGTTCACGGTGCCCCGGCTTCTGAACACCGCGATGATGACTGCGAGGCCGATCGCCGCCTCCGCCGCCGCGACCGCGATGACGAAGAAGGCGTTCACGTGGCCGAGGTCGTCGCCTCGCAACCGAGCGAAGGCGAGGAAGGTGAGGTTCGCGGCGTTGAGCATCAGCTCCACGCACATGAACACCACCAGGGCGTTGCGTCGCACCATCACGCCGAACATGCCCAGCACGAACAGGGCGGCGGCGAGGACCAGGTAATAGGAGATGGGCACCATCGACTTAGATCCTCGACTTGGCGACGACCACCGCGCCCACGATGGCCGCGAGGAGCAGGAGCGACACCGCTTCGAAGGGGAACAGGTACACCGTGTAGATGAGCTCGCCCATCCGCTTGATGCTGCCGAACTCCATCGCCGCCTCACCGGTGAGCTGTGCGCGCTCCGACGGAAGATCGAGCAGCACGATGGCCAGCAGCACGCCCAGCGCCAGCGCCGAGCCCCCGCCGACGACCCGGGACAGGGTGATTTTCGAGCGGGGCCCGGCTTCGTGCAGCGACAGGAGCATGATCACGAACAGGAACAGCACCATCACTGCGCCGGCGTAGACCAGGATCTGGATGATCGCGATCGTGTGCGCCCACAGCAGCACGTAGATGCCGGCGAGGAAGAAGAACGTCGCCACCAGCGACATGGCGGCGTTCATCGGGCTCTTCGAGAAGACCACCAGCGCGGCGGAGCCGACGGTGGCGAGCGCGAAGACCCAGAACAGGATCGTCTCGATGCTCATACGAAACCTCCCGTTCCGTAAAAGCCGCTGGGGTGATC
>JBAWAM010000343.1:0-5142 GCA_049589315.1 Myxococcaceae bacterium | reverse complement strand
GGTGATGCGGGCGCTCATTCCGCCTCCAACGAACCGGCCACGCGGGTGACCTGGCCAGGGGTGAGCAGCACTTTCTGCTTCAGGTTCTTGAAGCCGGGGAGGAACACCTCGTACTCGACCTCGCGCTCAACACCCTGCGGGGACACCGCCAGGGCGACCTCGATCGGCCTGGTGTCCGTGTCGGCAACGCGCCTGGGCTGGCCGCCGTTCACGCTGACCCAGGCGTCTGACGGATGGAACTCGACGACCAGACTCGCAGGCCGTGGGCGGACGGAGAAGAAGAACGACTTCGGCGCGCCCACCGACGGCACCACGAGCGTCTCTTCTACCGGCTCACAGAAGCCGCAGCCGATGGTGAGGCGGTGCGTCCCCGGGGAGAGCTTCAGCTCATGACGACTGAGCTCAGGCGTCTTCTCCCTGCCTTCGAGCTGCAGGTAGCCGTACGGCCGCAGGTGGACTGAGACGGGGACGGCGATCGTCGCCGTGCGAACCTCCGGCCCGGCAGACCGCGGCTGCGTGCGCGAAGGTTCGATCCGGGCTGCAACGATCTCCGGGGAGCGCGCAGCGGTCTTCACCTCGAACTTCAGCGGTCTGGCCGGCTCGGGTTCCACCGGCTTCGGCGCCGGGAGGGGCGCCGGATCCGCCTCGAGCGCGCGCCATCCCGCGAGGCCTGCTCCGAACACGACCACCATCGCCGCGCCCATGCCGAGCCCGATCTTCCGCCACCTCGCCGGAGCCCGCTGCTTGCGGCGGGACGCGTTCATCTGCTGCAGCAGCTCCAGCGCGCGCGGGTGGGCTGGGTCGTGCGCCAGCACCTGGTTGAGCGCCGCGAGCGCCTTCGCCGGACGCTTCTCCGCGAGCAGGGCCTCGCACTGCGCGATCAGCGCCTGCGACAGTCGCGGGATCAGCAGCTTTCGATAGGACGGCGGATCGGCGAAGAACGAGGACAGTTCCTCGCTGGGCCGGGACAGCCCCACGTTCCCCAGATGGTCGGCCAGGGCATCGCGCAGCTTGCCCGCGGTCGGGTAGCGCGAGGAGGGCTGTCGGGCCAGACAGGTCGCGATGATCTCCGCCAGATCGTCGGACACCGTGGCCATCAGCTGCCTCGGGTCGTCGTAGATCCCGTCGAGGATCCGCTTCAGCGTGGCGGTCGTGTTCGGGGCAGTGAAGGGGAGCCGGCCCGTGGTCAGGACGTAGAGCATCGTGCCGAGCGAGAACACGTCGGCCTCGGCGCCGGCCTCCTCGCCCTCGATGATCTCCGGCGCCATGTGCGCGGGCGACCCCACCAGCGCGCCGGTCATCGTCATCCGGTCGTCCCGGTCGAGGATCTTCGCGATCCCGAAGTCCATCAGCTTGATCACGCCGTCGAAGCGGACCATGACGTTTTCGGGCTTGAGATCGCGGTGGATGATCCCCGCCTCGTGCGCCTGGGCCAGCGCCGCGGCGACCTCGTGGATCACCATCGCCGCGACCTCGGGCGGCTCGAAGCCCACCGTGTCCGCGTACTGCCGGAGCGTCTGGCCGCGGATGTACTCGGTGACGAGGTAGGCCTCCTCGCCGTCCTCGCCGGCGAAGTCGTAGACCTCGAGGATGTTCGGGTGGTGCAGCCGGGCCACCGCCTTCGCCTCGCGGGCGAGCCGTGCGCGCGACTCCTCTTTCTGCGCGAGGTGCGCGTGGAGGACCTTGACCGCGACCTCCCGCTCGAGCTCCGTGTCGATCCCCTTGTACACGACGCTCATGCCCCCCGAGCCGAGCTGCTCGAGGATCCGGTACCGCCCGATGTGGCGCCCGACGAGCGACATGCTGGCCTATGCGTCTCCGAAGCTGATGCCGAGGCTCTTTCCGAAACGAACGAGCTCACCGTTGGGGTCGACCTTCCGCTCCTTCGTCGTCTCCGAGAGCGGCACCGCCACCAGGGTATCGCCGTGCAGGGCGACCAGGTGTCCCCACTGACCGTCGCGCACCAGGTCCAGCGCCTTGCACCCGTAGCGGGTGGCCAGCAGGCGATCCGACGCCGTCGGTCCGCCCCCACGCTGAAGGTGGCCCAGCACGGTCACCCGCACCTCCGCGTCGATCTCTCCTGCGATCAGATCCGCCGCGACCTTGCCCGCGCCGCCCAGTCGGACCACGCCTCGGCCCGGGACTGCGTCGGCGGCTTCGAGGATGGCCAGCTCACCGCCCTCCGGGCGCGCGCCCTCGGCGACCACCACGATCGAGAAGGATCTCCGGCGCTCCTGTCGGTGCTTGATCTTCTGGACGATCGGCTCGACCCGGTAGGGGATCTCCGGAATCAGGATCACGTCCGCCCCGCCCGCGATGCCGCTGTGCAATGCGAGGAAGCCGGCGTGCCGGCCCATGACCTCGAGCACCATCACCCGCTGGTGCGCCTCCGCCGTGGAGTGGAGACGATCGATCGCCTCGGTGCACGTGGCGCGGGCGGTGGCGAAGCCGAAGGTCTGGTCCGTACCGGTGAGATCGTTGTCGATCGTCTTCGGACACCCGACCACCTGGAGGCCCTTCTTCGAGAGCCGGTGGGCGATGCTCAGCGTCCCATCTCCCCCGACCGCGATCAGCCCGTCCAGCTTCAGCTCGTGGTACCGCTGCACCGCGCGGTCCGACCGGTCGCGTTCGACCCACGCGCCGTTCTCCAGCTCGGGCCAGAGAAACGGATTGGCGCGATTGCTGGTGCCGAGGATCGTCCCACCCTTCGGCAGGATCCCCCGCGTGTCCTCGAGAGTGAGAGGATGGGCCAGCCCCGGCTCCATCAGACCCTGGTAGCCGTTCTCGATCCCCACGAATTCATGGCCGAATTCGTTGATGCCGCGGTGCACCACACCGCGGATGAGCGCGTTCAGGCCGGGGCAGTCTCCGCCCCCGGTGAGGATTCCAAGTCGTAGAGGTCTGGCCATATCACTCGGACGTAGGTGTCACGATGAAGCCGTCGATCTATGACACAAACGTCCGAGTTGTCGATTGTAGAGATGGGAGGGCAGGCAGGCAATCACTCAGATGCGGCGCCGTGACGCGATGCGATCGAGCAAGGCCGACAACAACTTCTGCGGATCCCTTGGAAGCGCGGAGTCGGTGGGCGAGTGCCTGGGGGCCGACCGGGCGAGTCTGTAGAGCTCTTCGAGGCGCTCGCTGATCAGCTCCGAATCAGGCTTCTCCTTGAGGGCGCGCCTGTAGGCGGCCATCGCCCCCGTGAAGTCTCCCAGCGCGAAGAGGCGTTCACCTTCCTGCTCCGGGCCGACCTTTTTGTGGCCGGAGGTCGGCGCGTGCGTGGGCTCTGGGGCGAAGTTCGACTTCGCGCTGAGGAGCTCGGCTGGCTGGAGGCTCTCCTCGACATTGCGAAGCCGCTGGCGCAGCGACGCCTCATCCGGAAAGGCCGCGCAAAGAGAACGGTAGAGGGCGAGGGCTTCCGAGAGCTCTCCGCGACGGACACAGCGGTCGGCGCGCGTCTCCAGCTCTGTTCGTTCCGCGGGCGTCATGGGTGCATTGTAGCGAAAAGGGGACAGGCTACTATTCCAGTCGCGATGCCGATCCACGCCGCGAGCGCAGCCGTACTCCTGGTGCTCGCCGCCTCGCCACTGGGTACACCGCTGCGCCAGGACGGGTTCACCGTCCGTCCGCCCGAAGGCTTCCGGATGATGCGGATGGGCCCGCTCCATGGGACCTGGGTCGGCGCCATTCCGGGCGAAGACGGAGACCTCGGCTTTCTCTCCGCGGCGTTGGTGGACGGGGACGGGGCCGACGCGGCGTCGATGCTGGTGTCGGTGCTGGAGGGCTCGTTCGAGGCCGGACCCTCCACGCGCGACGACTTCTCCTCTGCCACCGTCCGGCACTTCAACGAGACGCTCGGGATGCCGCTCTCGCTCGAACACGTGGAGCTGGTGCGCGAGGGGGCCAGGCGCATCGAAGTCCGGGGAACGGTGCGCCAGCAGGACCAGCTCCGGCGCGTCCTCGTGGCGGGGATGGAGGGCGAAGGTCGGCACGTGGTGATCACGTTCAGCGTGCCGTCGGGGCGCTACGAAGCGCTGCTGCCAGCGTTGCGCGCTTCCCTCGACACCTTCCGAGCCGATTCCCCGCCTTCAAGCGATCTGTCGCGCAGCGTGGCCGGGGCCGCGGCGACGGTGCTCGCGTCGGCGCTCTTCGGATCGTGGTCGCTGTGGCGCAGACGTCGCCGCGGATAGATGCGCCTGTGCGCCCGTCTACATGCCGTTCAGATAGCGCTCGAGCTGGGTGAACCCGTCCGATCCGACCGCGTTCGGGTCCAGGCAGGATGCCGACCCACACCGGGCCGTCTCCAACGCATCGGGGATCCCGTCGTCGTCCGCATCGGGACAGGGCGTTCCCGCGGCCAGCGTGGGGAAGCCACCGAATCCGGAATCCGTTTCGCGGTCCGGGACGCCGCCCCTGGTCGGATAGCCCTCGACAATCCGGGTATCTACTGCGTCGCGATTGCTCTCCCAGGTGCCGTCGCAGGCGAGCCGCTTCGACGCCCCCACTTCCGCCAGGACCTTCGCCGCGAGCGTCGCCGTGGGCTCGACCGTGATGGAGAGCCCAGACCCGGGAGCGGGGAGGGGCGTGTCCCGCCGGTGCGTCGTCGCGAGCAGCCCACGCTCGTCTCCATTCTCGCCCGTGATCTCGCGCACCAGGTTGCCCCAGTTGTCGCTGGCGTTCGGGTCATGCGGCCCCACGTTCCCGGCAATGTGGAGCGAGGTCGTCCCGTCCGCCGTGCTGGCGTTTCCGCGGGGGTAGACCTGGACCTCGTGCACGTCGTCGGGCGTGATCGGCCCCGCGGCGAAGACGTTGCCCAGGATGTCGAAGCTGCCCCCACCGCCAATCTGCATCGCGTAGTACGACCAGTTGTAGACGAGGTTGTTCACGAAGCGCCCGCGCTTGTGTTTGAAGAGCGGGTTGCGGTGCGAGCTGTTCGCGATGAAGTTGTGGTGGAAGTCGATGTCCGTCTGCGCGTTGACCTCGGCCTTGTAGTCGGAGCCGGTGATGATGTTGACCGGATGATCCGAGAGCGGCTCGGCCACCAGTGACCACGAGAGGGTCGTGTCGCGCGGCGCTCTGGCGGGGTCGGACGTGTTCGCCCAGATCGTGATGTTCTCGTCCTGGCACCAGGTGACCGACACG